>DAICZO010000227.1 GCA_027311125.1 Acidobacteriaceae bacterium | reverse complement strand
CCGGGTTGTTATGGCGGTCGGAGCACGGGCGGCGGGTTTGGCGGCTGTACGGTGAACCTGGTGACGGCGGATGCCACGGAGGCCTTTGTTGCGGCGGTTCGGCGCTAGTATCAGGAGGCGACGGGGATTGCAGCGGATTGCTTTGTGTGTGCGCCGTCGGATGGCGCGCTGGCGTTGAAGGCGATTAAAAAGGGGCAAAAATGAAACCGATTACCCAAGCGAATCCGCACCGTCGTTACAATCCGTTGAAGCAGGAGTGGGTGCTGGTTTCTCCGAATCGGACGCAGCGTCCGTGGCAGGGCCAGACGGAGAAGACGGCGGTGGCGGCAGGGTTGCAGTTTGACCCGGAGTGCTACCTTTGCCCAGGGAATATGCGGGCTGGCGGGTTGCGTACGGATGCGTATACGAGCACGTATGTGTTTGAGAATGACTATGCTGCGCTGAAGCCGGACGCTCCGATGTTTACGAGCGATGAGGATGACAAAGGGATCCTGGTGGCGGAGGGGGAGAGCGGCGTGTGCCGGGTGATCTGCTTCTCGCCGCGGCATGATTTGACGCTGGCGAAGATGTCGGTGGCGGAGATTCGTGCGGTGGTGGATGTGTGGACGGAGCAGTGCGCGGAGTTGGGTGGGCGGGAAGATATCCAGTACGTGCAGGTGTTTGAGAACCGCGGCGCGATGATGGGTGCGAGTAATCCGCATCCGCATGGCCAGATATGGGCGAGCCGGTCGCTGCCGAATGAAGTGGTGACGGAGTTGAAGGCGCAGCGGGCGTACCTGGAGGAGCGGGATTGCTGCCTTTTGTGCGCGTATCGCGCGATGGAGGTGGCGCTGGGGGAGCGGGTGGTAGCTGCGAATGAGAGCTTTGTGGCGGTGGTGCCTTATTGGGCGGTGTGGCCGTTTGAGGTGATGGTGCTGCCGGTGCGGCATGTGGGTGGGCTGGAGGGTTTGACTGGAGCGGAGCGGGACGGGTTGGCGGATATCTTGCAGCAGGTGACGGCGACGTACGATCAGGTGTTTGATGTGTCGTTTCCGTATTCGATGGGCTTGCATCCGCAGCCGTACGATGGGGAGGAGCATCCGGAGTGGCACTTCCATGCGCATTTTTACCCGCCGTTGCTGCGGTCGGCGACGATCCGGAAGTTCATGGTGGGGTTCGAGTTGCTGGGTGGGCCACAGCGGGATATTACTCCAGAGAGTGCGGCGGAGACGTTGCGACAGGCGGCGCTGAAGAAGTAGGCTGGCTGCGGGTGGCGAGGAGGGTCTATGTCGGAAGCGGGGTCTGCAACGGGGTCTGCAACGGGGAAGGTTGCGCTGGTGCCGCCGTTTAGCCGTGAGACGGCTGCGGCGAAGGTGCGGGCGGCGGAGGATGGGTGGAACTCGCGCGATCCGGCGCGGGTGTCGCTGGCGTACACGGTGGATAGCCGTTGGCGGAATCGGTCGGAGTTTGTGACGGGGCGCGAGCAGATTGTGGAGTTTCTGACGCGGAAGTGGAGCCGGGAGTTGGAGTACCGGTTGATCAAGGAGTTGTGGGCGTTCGATGGGGCGCGGATCGCGGTTCGGTTTGCGTATGAGTCGCACGATGCAGCGGGGCAGTGGTTTCGCAGCTATGGGAATGAGAACTGGGAGTTCGATGCGAATGGGTTGATGCTGCGACGTCATGCGAGCATCAACGATCTGGCGATTACGGAGGCGGTGCGGTTGTTCCATTGGCCGCTGTGGCGGCGTCCGGACGACCATGCGGGGCTGAGCGAACTGGGGCTTTAGCGGGTAACTAAGTATGTGGTGATGGGTTGGGAACCCTTGACCGCGATGGGGCGATGCTGTTTGTGGGGAAGGCGCATACTCAGGAGTGACGGCTGGAGCGGTGGCTCAGCGGTCGGAATGGGGAGGGTATGGAGCTTACGGGACGTTGGCTGCCGCGATCTATCGAGTGCCTGAAAGGTTATACGTTAGGGAAGTTCAGCCATGATGCGGTGGCCGGGCTGACGGTTGGTCTGGTGGCTTTGCCGTTGGCGATGGCGTTTGCGATTGCGTCGGGGGTGGCTCCGCAGGCGGGTTTGTATACGGCGGTGGTGGCGGGTTTTTTGATCTCGGCGCTGGGCGGGTCGCGGACGCAGATTGGCGGGCCGACCGGGGCGTTTGTGGTGATTGTCGCGGGGATTGTGGCGAAGTTCGGGTTGTCGGGGCTGGCGCTGGTGGGGATGATGGCAGGGGTGCTGCTGCTGGTGATGGGGCTGACGGGGCTGGGGACCGCGGTGAAGTATATTCCGCGGCCGGTGACGATCGGGTTTACGGGTGGGATTGCGTTGCTGATTGCGTCGACGCAGGTGAAGGATTTTCTGGGGTTGAAGACGCCGCCGGTGCCGAGTGAGTTTCTAGGACGACTGGAGGTTCTGGGGCGGTATTTGCCGACGGTGCAGTGGAAGACGGTGGCGATTGCGGTGACTTCGCTGGCGGTGATTGTGCTGTGGCCACGGGTGACGAAGCGGATTCCGGGATCGATTGTGGCGCTGGTGCTGGGGACTGCGGCTACGGCCTTGTTTCATTTGCAGGTGGAGACGGTGGGGAGTCGATTTGGCGGGATTCCGCAGGGGTTTCCGCACTTTGCGCTGCCGCAGTTTCATGCGACGCATGTGATTCCGCTGCTGCCTGCGGCGTTTACGGTGGCTCTGCTGGCGGCGGTGGAGAGTCTGCTGTCGGCGGTGGTGGCGGATGGGATGAGCGGGGACCACCATAATTCGAACATGGAGTTGGTGGCGCAGGGGGTGGCGAATGTGGTGTCACCGCTGTTTGGGGGGATTCCGGCGACGGGTGCGATTGCGCGGACGGCGACGAATATCCGGTCGGGCGCGCTGACGCCGATTGCCGGGATCATTCATGCGGCAACGCTGCTGGTGATTCTGCTGGTGGCGGCACCGCTGGTACGGTTTGTGCCGCTGGCGACGCTGGCTGCGGTGTTGTTTGTGGTGTCGTACAACATGAGTGAGTGGCGGGAGATCGGGACGATACTGCGGTTGTCGAAGACGGACATCGCGGTGTGGTTTACGACGTTTGCGTTGACGGTGTTTGCGGATTTGACGGTGGCGGTTGGGGTGGGGATGGCGCTGGCTGCGTTGTTGTACATCTACCGGATTGCGGAGACGACGAGTGTGGCTCCGGTGACGGCGGAGTACCTGCAGGATGGGCAGGCACATATTTTGCAGGACAAGGAGATTCCGGCGAATGTGACGATACTGCGGATCCATGGGCCGTTTCTGTTTGGGACGACGGAGAAGCTGGCGGAGGCGAGCCGGGACCTGAACCAGTTTGCGGCGGTGGGGATTCTACGGCTGCGAAATATGACGGCTCTGGATGCAACAGGAGTGCATGCGCTGGAGCAGTTTGCCGAGCGGCTGCGGAAGTCGGGGAAGGTGCTGTTGCTGTGTGGGGCGCGGGACCAGCCGGCACAGTTGCTGTCGCAGGCGAAGTTCTCTGAGCATATTGGGGCGGAGAATATCCTGCCGCATGTGCAGGCTGCGCTGGTGCGGGCACGGGAGATTACGGGGGAGTTTGATGGCGTGGCGGTGGAGCTGGCGTCGCGGATGGAGCGCGGCCCGCTGTAGCGCTGCGGTACAACGGGCCGTGTGGGGTTAGCGGGTGGATGTGGCCTGGACGACGGTGGCGGCGTCCTGATTGGCTTTGAGGTAGTTGCCGTAGCCGACGACCACGGTGGAGCTGATGAGCAGGAAGAGGCCAGAGGCGACGAGGATGCGGGTGCGCCGACTGGTGCCGCGCCACTCCTTGAGGAAGAGTCCCCAGAGGGTCGC
>DAICZO010000223.1 GCA_027311125.1 Acidobacteriaceae bacterium | reverse complement strand
TCGAGGTTGTTGGAGGGCAGAAAGCTGAGTAGTTCGCGGACGGTGGCGAGGCACTCCTGATCGTCGTGCGACATGAAGTGGGCGACGCCTGAGATCTCGTTGTGGGTGAGGGCGCCGCCGAGTTCGGCTTTGGTGACGTCTTCATGCGTCACGGTTTTGATGACCTCGGGCCCGGTGACGAACATGTAGCTGGTGCTCTCGGTCATCAGGGTGAAGTCGGTGATGGCGGGGGAGTAGACGGCACCTCCGGCGCAGGGGCCGAGGATGGCGGAGATCTGCGGGACGACACCGCTGGCGAGGGTGTTGCGGAGGAAGATATCGGTGTAGCCGGCCAGGGAGACGCCGCCCTCCTGGATGCGGGCACCGCCGGAGTCGTTGAGGCCGACGACGGGAGCGCCGACGCGCATGGCCATGTCCATGATCTTGACGATCTTGGCGGCGTTGGACTCGGAGAGCGAGCCGCCGAAGACGGTGAAGTCCTGGGCGAAGACGAAGACGACGCGCCCATGGACGCGGCCGTATCCGGTGATGAAGCCATCGCCGGGGACGCGCTGCGTGTCCATGCCGAAGTCTGTCGCACGATGGGTTACAAATTTATCGGTTTCTTCGAAGGTGCCTTCGTCGAGCAGGAGATCGATGCGCTCACGGGCGGAGAGTTTGCCGGCGGCGCGCTCGCGGGCACGGCGGTCTGGCCCCCCGCCTTCTTCGGCGATGGCGTGGCGGGCGGCGAGTTCTGCTAGGTTGGTCTGGTGCGGGGTTCGTTCCGTTTGTGGAGGGGCGGGATGTTGGGCGGCTGCCATAGGGGGTGATTTTAGCAGTGTAGGGGTAGTGTTCGATTTATGGATTACGTTGGCTGCCGTGACGAACCGCTTCCAGAAAGATGGCTTCAAGCTGAGGGGTATTGTGAAATCTGGTCAAGGAGGTCAGTCTTCGGTACTCGGCTTCGGGGTCGATCAGACCCATATCCCCGGCAGCGACCAGGACGCCAAGGGTTCCGGTAGTCAAAAGGCCGCGTCGTTGTGCCTCCAGCCTGCCTTTGCGTTCATCGATCAGCAGCAGGTCGGCGTGACGCTCCTGGGCCAGTTGGATTGCCTGCCGCTCGCCAAGGTCAAGAGCGGTAAGGGTTTGGTCGGGTTGACTGAATAAGGGGGTGACATCGATCCATGCAGGGAGATCAAGAACCCAGGCTTGAACGGACACTGGTGCGGCTGCATGGCTGAGTTCCTGCATCACGGCCGGAGGGACAAGAACCCGCTGATACAGGGAATGGAGCAGGTGGTCTGAGTTGATCTGGATCAGGTAATTCAGTGGGGCAGTATCCGCAATGACAATCATGCAGGCAGATGACCCTTGGCGCGAAGTTGGCGCAGAGTCTCCATATCCTGGGCGAAGTCCTCGGCGTCGTACTCGTGATCGAAGATATTTCTGGCCTTGAGAAACTCGTCGAATGCAAGCCGCGATAGTCCCAGAAGTTGACCTGCCTGAAAGTGCGAGAGCGTCCCGCAGCGATAGCCCTCAATCGCAAGCGCTTCCAACGCCTCACGGCCCGGATTGGCGTGCTGGGCGAGATCGTCGGGAAGCTGGACGGTAATCTGCATAGTTAGAAAATACCAAGCGTGGCGCGGCGTTGGTCGCCCGCTTGTGTAGCAGTGTCTGGGCAGCGTGAGTCCTGACGGGTGTCGCCGAAAGGGTGAAGTTAGCAGTGCTCGCACAGGGGTGATGCAGTCGGGTATCTTCGGAGGGATGATGCGTGATTGGCTGCTGGGCGTGATGGTATGGGTGGCAGTGGTTCCTTTGGTGGCGCAGGCGGGGTCTGCCGCTCCGGCCCGGGCGGGTGCTGTGCCGGATTGGGCTGCGGGGCTGCAGGCCGAGGTAGCTACGTTGGGCAAGCCAGACTGGCGACCGATGCTGGCGTACGACGTCGCGCTGCATCGGGCCAGCACGCACCCGGCGACGCCGCCGTGTGCGTTTCCGTGGGAGGACACCGGGCGCGGCTATGGGTATGGCCCGGGCTTTGGGCATTGGGACCTGGTTCACGAGATTCTGGACGTGATGCCGACGGCTCCGGAGCACGCGCGGGAGGAGTTGCTGAACGATGTGCGGCTGCAACTGCCATCGGGCTTTTTGCCGGGGCTGTACTGGATGCGGACGCAGACGGCGGCGGACGATCCGGTGATCTATGGCGGGCAAGGGAGCAACCAGACGCGCAATCCGGAGGCGGCGAAGTTCAGTCCTACCCAGACGCATCCGCCGGTGTGGGTGGTGGCGGCGGATGACTATTTGCAGCAGACGGGCAACGACCCGGTGCTGATGGCGGAGATGCTGCAGCATGCGCGGCTGCAGTTGGGCTGGTTTGAGCGAGAGCGACGCGCACAGCCGGATGGGTTCCTCTATCTCGACATTGTGACGCACCAGTGGGAGAGCGGCGTGGATGAAGGGGTGCGCGTCGACGACACGCAGGCAGGCGCGCATACGGGGTATACGGCGTGCGTGGATGCGACGGCGCAGGTGTATCAGGAGTATTGGTATGCGGCCAAGTGGGCGCGGATGCTGGGGCAGGATGCGAGCGCGTTGGCGGCACGTGCTGATCATCTGCGCGCTTATATGCAGACGCAGTTGTGGGATGAGCAGGATGGCTTCTTCTACGACTCGTGGGTGCGGGCAATGCCGCGGGCGCGACGGCCGCACTCGTTCGAGGGGATGTGGCCGATGGTGGTGGGTGCAGCTACTCCGCGTCAGGCGCGGCGGTTGATCGACTTGTGGATCATGCGGCAGGATCGGTTCTTTACGCCGCATCCGATTGCGACGGTGGCGCGGAGTGATCCGAAGTTTGCGCTGCGGATGTGGCGTGGGCCGGTATGGAACAGCATGACGTACTGGGCGGCGCGAGGCTGCCTGCGCTATGGGCGTCGAGAGGATGCGCGGCGACTGCTGGAGGCGGCGCTGGACGATACCGCGCGACAGTATGCGCGGACGGGCGTCCTGTGGGAGTTTTACGATCCGATGGGTGGACCTCCCGAGGATCTGAAGCGCAAACCGCAGACCAAGCGGAATGAGCCCTTTGCCGATTACCTGGGGCACAATCCGCTGCTGGCGATGGCGCGGATGTGGCAGAGCGCGGCGGTGCCAGCGCGGTGAGGCGGGCACGTAGAGTCAGCGATGCGTGGTCACATGGATGGTGTCGCCGATGAGGATGGTCATCAGGTCTTCGCCGACGGTGAGTGGGCCTTGGAATCCGGCGGCCCGGGTGCGAGCGATGACGTCGGCCTCGGTGGAGTCCAGCAGGATGACGTGGCTGTAGACGCCATGCCGCGTGGAGGTACGCAGGAAGACCTCCGCAGCCTGTTCGGGCGAGGCAAGTTTCTCGGCGACCTTGCGCTTATTGGGGTCGTGCTGCAGCAGAGCGGCGGATGGCGCGAAGACATTGTGAATGACGACATCGGCATGGCTGCCTGCCGCAATGAGTGCTGGGGAGAGGGTGCAATCGCCGGAGAGTACGAGCTTGCGTCCAGCATACTCGACCACAAAGCCGAAGGCCGGGTTGCCCTCTTTGTGGTCGACGGGAACGCTGGTGACGGTGACTCCACCCGCGTTGTAGATGAGCTGGGCTGCGGAGAACTCGTGCGCGTGCCAGGCGAGCTCTGCGGCAGGATTGAACGGACTGGGACGCTGGTGCACGTCGCTGCCCAGAAACTGCTGCATGCCTTCCAGCATCTGCTGGGTTCCCTGCGGACCGTATACGTTGACCGGGCCTTTACGGGCGAAGAGAAACCAGGGGGTGATCCAAAGCTCGGGCAGGCCGACGATATGGTCAGAGTGCAGGTGTGTGAGGAAGATGGTCTCCACTTTGTTGATGGCGGTACCGCTGTCGTAGAGTCGCTGCAGGACGCCGCGTCCGGCATCGAAGAGCAGGACTTGATCGCCTGCTTCGACCAGCGTTGCGGCACCCTGACGGCGCTGGGGCGAGAGTTCCGGGCCGCCGGTGCCGAGCAGCGTGACGCGGAGGCTGGTGGCGGCCGAGGGCAG
>DAICZO010000214.1 GCA_027311125.1 Acidobacteriaceae bacterium | reverse complement strand
GCCTGGCGGTCGGCTACACGCTGGACGAGATTCAGAACGACATTACGAAGGCCACGCCGGCGTGTTTTGAGCCGACCATTGACTATGTGGTGGTGAAGATTCCGAAGTGGCAGTTTGAGAAGTTTCCCGGAGCCGATGAGGGTCTGGGGCCGCAGATGAAGTCTGTTGGCGAAGTGATGGCAATCGGCAGAACCTTCAAAGAAGCGATGATGAAGGCGGTGCGTTCGCTGGAGACGGGCAAGAAGGCCACTGCGGATGACATTGAGCCGCGCCGTCTGACGCAGCGTTTGGTGACGCCGCATCCTGATCGGCTGTCGTATGTGCGCTACGCGTTTGAGCGCGGCATGACGGTGCGGGAAGTATCGCGCATGACGTCGATGGACCCGTGGTTCTTGCACCAGATCAAGCAGATTACGGACGAGATCAAGGCGATCGGCGGAGTCTCCATGGGCGAGGTGACCGCGCAGCAGTTGCGGACGGCGAAGCGGATGGGCATATCCGACGAGCGGCTGGCGGCAAGCTGGGGTCTGACCGGCGCGGAGGGGACTGCCGCGGTGCGGGCACTGCGCAAGAAGCTGGGAGTCATGCCGGTCTTCAAGCTGGTAGACACCTGTGCGGCTGAGTTCGAGAGCTTTACCCCCTACCTGTACAGCAGCTACGACGAGGAGGATGAAGCCGCCCCGACCAACAAGAAGAAGATCATGATTCTGGGCAGCGGACCGAATCGTATCGGGCAGGGAATCGAGTTTGACTATTGCTGCTGCCACGCGGCGTTCGCGCTGCGCGAAGATGGTTACGAGACCATCATGGTGAACTGCAATCCGGAGACCGTATCGACGGACTACGACACCAGCGACCGGTTGTACTTTGAGCCCTTGACGCTGGAAGACGTGCTGGCGGTCTACGAGCATGAAGCCAGTTCGGGTGCGGAGATCGGGATGATCGTGCAATTTGGCGGCCAGACTCCGCTGAACCTGAGCCTACCGCTGAAGAATGCGGGTGTGCCCATCATCGGGACCTCGCCGGAGTCGATTGACCTGGCTGAAGACCGGAAGCGCTTTGGAAAGCTGATCGAGGAGTTGAAGATTCCTCAGCCACAGGGCGCGATGGCGACCAGCGTGGAGGAGGCGATTGCAGGCGCGAACCGTGTGGGCTATCCCGTACTGGTGCGGCCTTCGTATGTGCTGGGCGGCCGCGCGATGGTGATTGCGTATGACGATGAGTCGATCGTGCGCTATATGTCGACGGCGATCGAGTACTCGCAGGAGCGGCCGGTGTTGATCGACCACTTTCTGGAAGATGCCGTGGAGTGCGATGTGGATGCGTTGTGCGACGGCGAGGATGTAGTGATTGCCGGCATCATGCAGCACATTGAAGAGGCTGGCATCCACTCGGGAGACTCCTCCTGTGTGCTGCCCGCAGTGGACCTGTCTGCAGAGGTGATGACCACGATTCGCGAGTACACCCGCAAGCTGGCCATGGCGCTGAACGTACGCGGACTGGTGAACATCCAGTTTGCGATTCAGCGTGGAACCGTCTATGTGATCGAGGTCAATCCTCGGGCATCGCGGACGGTGCCGTATGTCTCCAAGGCGACGGGCATTCCGCTGGCCAAGATCGCATCGCGCATCATGGTGGGCCGGACCCTGAAGGAGTTGTTGCCGGAGCAGGTGGCGAGCGGTAAAGACCTGGAGACGGGTTCGCACTTCTTCGTGAAGTCGCCGGTGTTTCCGTGGGGCAAGTTCCCTGGAGTCGATACCGTACTGGGGCCGGAGATGAAGTCCACCGGCGAAGTGATGGGCGTGGCGGACAACTTTGGCGAAGCGTTTGCCAAGGCGCAGATCGCGGCAGGGCAGGTGTTGCCGATGCGGGGAACCATCTTCCTGAGCGTCAACGATCACGACAAGGATGGACTGGTGTCGCTGGCCAAGGACTTCGTCAACATGGGCTTCCACCTGGTGGCGACCCACGGCACGGCAAAGGTGCTGGAAGAGTCGGGTCTGCAGCCGGAGCGGGTGTACAAGGTAAAGGAAGGCCGACCGAATGTGGTTGACCTGATCAAGGGCGACCGGATTCAATTGATCGTGAACACGCCGCGTGGGCAGGATACGTTCTTCGATGAGAAGGCGATTCGCAGGGCAGCGGTGATGGCACGAATCCCGACCATTACGACGTTGGCGGCGGCACGTGCGGCGGCGGAAGGCATCTCGGCGCTGCAACAGGGTACGCTGAGTGTTACTGCGTTGCAGACGCTGCATGCGGCGCGAATTGCAGCCAAGGTTTTGTCGTAGGGATCAGAGTGGCGGGTTCAGGGTAATGGGCAGGCGCGGAGTTCAGGGTTCAAGACCGAAGTTCGCGCCCACCGCGTAGCCGATCATCGAAAGCCGAACCCAGGTGCCGAACAGCAGACCGTCTCCACCCATCAGGCCACTGCCGTTACTGATGCTGAAGAAGGTGCGCCACAGTTTTTCGACTGCGCCACATTTTTCGCACAGACCATTGCCGGTAGGCAGATCCAACACCCACACGCAGACCACGGAAAACAAGAGCAGGCCAGATATCCAGATGTAGCGTGCGATGTCGTTCTGTTGCATCCGTGCGATCAGGAAGCCACCGATCATCGGGACCAGAAAAGCCAGACCAGTGCCCAGCAGTTTGGGCGAGGCGGCGTCGGGATCGGGATGGGTGATCGAGAGGCCGACGATAACGACGGCGAGCACGATGACGGCAATCAGGGTGTGGGTCAGAAACCAGAAGGCTTCACGGCCCAGGTCGCCGAGGGATTTGCCAGGCGCAATGTCTTGTTTGATAGCCATAGTTCGCTCACCCTTAGCGTACTGTATTCGGTTGCTCTGGCGCGGAAAACCGGATACGTCTTTTGTTGCAGCGTCACTGCTTGATAAAGTCTGGCACCGGGGAGACTCCAGAGGGCAGCCGAGACTTTAGAATAGAGTCATGCTGCTTGAAGGTCTTTATCTCCCGCTGATTACGCCGTTTTATCTGGACGGCAGCCTGAACCTCCGCAAACTGGAGCACAATGTACACCGCTATTCGAAGACTCCGGTGGCGGGGATGATTGTGCTGGGCGAACACGGGGAGCCGTCGCTGCTGAGTGAGGCAGAGATCGAGCAGGCGTTGCGTGCAGCCATTGAGACGGCCGAGCCAGAGAAGGTGATGCTCGCCGGGATTGCGCGTGAGAGCGTGGTGGAGAGCGTTCGCGTGGCCGAACTGGCTGCTGACCTGGGCTACGACGCCGTCGTGGTGAGCGGCCCACGGATGCTGGCCACGGGAGATCGCCTGCGCGAGTTGCGGACCTACTTTCAAGCGGTGGCCGACCAATCGCGTTTGCCAGTGGTGATCGCGAGTTCAGCCGCCTGTCCGCTGTCGGTCGAGTTGATTGCAGAGTTGGCGCAGCACCGCAACGTGATCGGCCTTGTTGACACGCCGAGCGATGCTGCCCGGATACTAACTCTGAAGGCTGCT
>DAICZO010000204.1 GCA_027311125.1 Acidobacteriaceae bacterium | reverse complement strand
CGTGGGTGTATCAGACCAGCCAGGTGTTACATCCATTTCGGATATTGCGATTATTCGTTTATTTCGGTTATACTTCGTCCCATGATGCTGATTCAAACTTCCATGAGGTTGCTATGACCACACTCTCACCCACGCATTCGTTGCCGACGGCCGAAGAAGTTGCCCTTGCTCGTGAGAGTGGCCGGGTGCTATCTGCCCACCTTCAGATCCGTGCGGAAACTCAGCAGATCGAGATCTTCGATGACAAAGGTGCTTCTCATCTGGTTCGCGTCCCAGTATCAGCGCTGCGGCTGCTCGTGAACGTCTTGACCGAAATCGGTGAGGGCAACGCGGTCAATATCATTCCGATCCACGCCGAACTGACCACCCAGGATGCAGCGGATGTGCTCAACGTGTCGCGGCCGTTCCTCGTGCAGTTGCTGGAGCGCGGCGAGATCCCATACCACAAGATCGGCACGCATCGGCGCGTCCGCTACCAGGACGTGATTGCGTACAAAGAGCGCATCGATGCTGAGCGCAGCAGAGCCCTCGATGCCCTGGCCGAACAAGCCCAGGCGCTCAAGATGGGGTACGAATGAATGAGTTCGAACTTTACTGTCATCTACGACGCGTGCGTGCTCTACCCGGCACCGTTGCGCGACTTCCTGATGCGCCTGGCACTGACCGACCTGTACCGGGCGCGCTGGACGGACATGATTCACGATGAGTGGACGCGTAACGTTCTGAAACAGCGGCCAGACCTGAAGGTCGAAGATCTGGAGCGCACACGTTCTCTGATGAACTCCCATGTGCGGGATAGCCTCGTCACCGGCTTCGAGCACCTGATCACATCCGTCGAACTGCCGGACGCTGACGACCGTCATGTGGTTGCCGCCGCTATTCACGGCGGCGCAAGCCTGATCGTGACTTTCAACCTGCAGGACTTCCCGCCCGAGCGGCTCAAGCCCTACAACCTGGCCGCACAGCATCCAGACGATTTCATCTTCGATCTACTGGATCTGCACGCAGCCCAAGTGTGCGAGGCGGCGGCCAACCATCGCAGGTCTCTGAAGAAACCACCCAAGACGGCCGACGAGTACCTCGACACCCTGCTCAAGCAGGGACTCACGCAGACCGTTGGCCAGTTGCGAGAATGGAAGGTAGCAATCTGAAGGGCTTCGGTTCAATTCACACATGGGAATAGAACTGGCAAATGTTTTCAGGCACATGGCTAATTCCAATGGCAGCCGAAAGTGCTACCACAGCCTGCAACAGTGACTGGATTTGTACCTTTCCGCACCACCTCGCACAAAACCTAACCGGTTGAGTTTCTGTGGTTGGTAGCGGGTTGCAGCCCCACCACCAATTTATAAAGGTCAACGGTTCTCCGTTGGCCTTTTTTCTTGGCTGATCGCGCCAGTTCCCGCGTATTCGCGGGGGTTCCTGCGGAAGCCTGCGGACTGTCCCTTTACGTCCAGCGGGCGCAATCTGGTCATATTTCTCTCCCCTCCCCCTATTCTCTCTCC
>DAICZO010000203.1 GCA_027311125.1 Acidobacteriaceae bacterium | reverse complement strand
GACCTGGGTGGGTGTGGGGGTGACAGTAGCGGGCCTGGGGGTCTCGGCGATGCGGAGGTTATTCGCGCGCTTGCGCTGTTTTTCGACGAAGGCATCGATGACCTGAGCGCCGAGTTTGGCGGAGTTGGCACCCCAGTCACCGTTCTCCCAGAGGACGGCTACGACGATGTCGGGATTGCGGCGCGGGGCCATGCCGACGAACCAGGCGTTGGGAACCGTCTTGTGGCCGCCGCCGCTGCGGGCGAGAGCGTCGTGGCTCATGACCTGCGCGGTACCGGTCTTGCCGGCGAAGTCGATGCCTTCGAGGTGTGAGGCTCCGGCGGTGCCGGTGATGGTGGTCTCGGCCATGGCGTCAGTGATGATCTGCCAGTTGGCGGGAGAGAGCGGGATGGTCTTTTCGCCAGAGCCGGAGAAGGTGTCGTGGATGGCGGAGAGTTGGTCGGCGGGGACTTCGTCGGGGAAGACGATGTGTGGCCGGTGGAGAACGCCGCCGGAGGCGATGCCGCCGATGGCCCGCGCAAGCTGGATGGGCGTGGCGGCGACCGCACCCTGGCCGATACCGACGGAGATCACCTCGCCCGCGTACCACTTCTCGTGGAAGGTCTTGAGCTTCCAGGCGGTGGAGGGCATGGTGCCGGAGGCCTCGTCGGGCAGATCGATGCCGGTGCGCTTGGAGAAGCCAAGCGAGGTGGCGTAGCGGGCGATGGTGTCGATGCCGAGCTTGTTGGCAAGGGTGTAGTAGAAGGTGTCGCAGGACCAGGGGATGGCGTGCTCGATATCGACCATGCCGTGGTGCTTGTCGCAGGCGAAGAAGTGTCCGTAGAAGGTCGCACCGCCGTTGCATTCGACGTGGAGATTCTGGGCTTCGTTCTCTTCGAGGCCGGCGAGGGACATGATGATCTTGAAGGTGCTGCCGGGGGCGAGTTGCGCCTGGGTGGCCTTGTTCAGCAGCGGATGGTCGGGGTTGTTGAGGATCTCGTTCCAGTAGCTTTTGGTGAGGCGTACGGAGAACTGGTTGGGGTCGAAGGTGGGGCGAGATGCGAGGGCGATGATCTCGCCGGTGTGGGGGTCGAGCGCGACGATGGCGCCGATCTTGCCTTCGAGTGCCTTCTCCGCTGCCATCTGGATGTCGAGATCGATGGTGAGCTTAAGATCCTGGCCCGGGATGGCAAGCTCCTGGCCGAGAGCGCCGACCTCCTTGCCGTGGGAGTTGACGATGACATCGCGAGAGCCGTCTTTGCCGCGGAGTAGTGCGTCGTAAGTCTGCTCGACACCGGAGCGCCCGACGACGTCGCCCGGCTGGTAGAAGGCGTAACGGGAGTCGTTGTTGAGCATCTGCTCGGAGACCTCGCCGACGTAGCCGATCAGGTGAGCGGCAAAGCCATCACGAGGATAGAGGCGGCGCTGCTCGTCGAGGGTCTGGAGTTCGGGGAGTTCGTTACGGTGGGCCTCGATGAAGGCTTGCTCGTCGGGCGTGATGTCCTGCTTGATGGGGATGGGCTGGTACTTGGGCGCGGTCTGGTAACGGCGCAGGGTGGACTGAATCTGATCGATGGGCAGGTGGAGGCCCTGGGAGATGAGCGGGAGATCAGCGTTGAGGTCTTTGACCTGTTCGCGCAGCAAATAGCAGGAGACGGAGGGATAGTTGTCGACGAGCAGGCGGCCTTCGCGATCGAAGAGGCGACCACGCGGGGCGAGGACGGGAACCTTGCGGATACGGTTAGCTTCGGCCAGGACGCGGTAGTCGTCAGCACTGACGATCTGCAGCCGCCAGAGACCGGCGAGCAGCACAGCCAGGATGATAGCGACCAGATACTGGGCGGCCGAGAGCTTGCTGGGCGAGAGCTTCTCTTCGCGGCTGAGCGGGCCGGTGGAGGGCGACTCGGGATGGGGTGCTAGGTCCATGCTGGTGATCCATCTTCAGTGTAGACGGAGTTTGGTGGGTTTTATTCGGTGCGTTTGGCTTGATCTAGAAGGAGGAAGATGGGGACGGCTACGACGGTGTTGGCTGTGGCGCGGATAAGTTCATGTAACCAAAGGAGATGGAAGCCGGGCAGGCCGAGCAGGCGGCGGTTAATGAGAAAGAGGAGGATGCTCGAGAGGAGGGAGAAGCCAAAGTTCATCAGGATGCGGGTGGAGAGGTTCTCTACATCGACCTGAACCCCAATGCTTGCAGCGATATAGCCGATGATGGTCTTGGCGATGCCGTTGACTCCGATGGGTTGGTTGGTGAGGGCGTCCTGGAGGAGTCCGATGGTGGCTCCGGTGAGTGCTCCGGCGATGGGGGAGCGGCGGGAGACGGCGAAGAAGATGGTGACGATGAGCGGGAGATCGAGGATGGCGGGGCGTGGAAGTGGGTTAGGCAGAAGGGCTTGGAGGATGATGGCGGCGAGCGGGACCAGCAGCGACACGGCTGGGTGGAAGCTGTGCTGCTCGAGTTCTCGACGGGAGGTATAGCTGCGGGGGGCCATGATTTAGGGGTTGGGCTGGGTGGTGCTGGATTTTGGGGATTTTTGTGGTGCAGAAGCTGGAGAATTGGTGGTGTCGGGTGGTGTTTGGGTGGTGACGGAT
>DAICZO010000202.1 GCA_027311125.1 Acidobacteriaceae bacterium | reverse complement strand
GACCTGGTACGTCGGCGTGGAGTGTTTGGGCAGAGGATCAAGCAGGTTCCGGCGACGGGCCATCCGTCGCGGTTCTTTGAGGAGACGGCGATTCCTTCGCCAGCGGCGAGTTCGGGATTTGTTGATCCGCGAAACATTGTGGCTCCGCTGGTGACGCCGACACGGTTGGAGCGGAGTGTTCCGCTGAAGGCGCTGGTGGCGCAGATTAACTACAACCTGTTCGATATTGAGCTGGGTCATCAGCAGAGCCAGTTTGCGTATCTGCAGGCGAAGGACCTGGCCGATACGGTGGATGGCGTGCTGCGTACGCACGATGTGGCGTTGTGGAACGGCACGGATACGAGCTTGAGTTCGCCGACGACGGCGCAGTATTTTGGTGCGGGTGCGCAGATTGCCGCAGGTGGCAATACGGTGACGATCGGCACGAGCCAGAGCATTGTGGACGGATTCAAGTCGACGATTGCGCAGATGGTTTCGAGCAGCTCGTATGGGGTGCGTCCGACGGCGATCTATGCGAATCCGGTGCTGCTGGATTTGATTGATCGCGAGATGAAGGCGGAGTTCAACGTGGTGTTGAACACGAAGGAGATTGCTGCTGGTTTGACGGTGAAGACGCTGTCGACACAGGCGGGCGAGATTCCGCTGATTCCGGAGTGGACGTTGAGCTATACGGGCACGCCTGGCTCGGGCTCGGCGGTGTTGCCGGCGTACATCGTGACGGAAGACCTGATTGAGTATCACTGGTTGAGCGATCCGAATCCGCGGATCTTCCAACTGGGTGTTCCGGGTTCGCTGGCTTCGCAGTATGTAGTGGTGAAGTTTGGCGGTCTGGTGGTGAAGGGCGCGAACTATGCGCATTACCAGGTGCTGGTGGATCGCTAGGTTAGAGGGAAGCGAGTTGTTTACGGGGACCGGTGCAATATGTGCCGGTCCCTGTTGCTTATTACAGGAGAGGCGGATGCGATGGGGTATTTGTTGCCGACGGAGTATGTGCAGTATGGGCTGACGGCGGAGACGACGGACGACTGGGTGACGATGGCTTCTGTGTTGATGGAGGCGTATTGCCGACGGCCGAGCCTGATGGTGACGCAGTATGTGGAGCGGATGCGGCTGACGGCGGATGCGCAGACGGTACGACTGAGCTATCGTCCGCTGGCGGTGGCGGCGGGGAACGGCTCGGCGCTGGTGAGTGTGCGGGTGCGGTATGGGCGGCCACGGCGTGGGGAGCTGGCCGATCCGTTTCGAGAGCAGATTGCGTGGGCGTTCAGCGTGCCGGGAAGCTGGAATGCGCTGGATGTGACGACGGTGGATGTGAATGAGGGGACGGGCGAGCTGACGTTTCCGCAGAATTTTCTGGGGCTGTACTACAACGAGGCCGAGGTGACGTACACGTCGGGGTTGGTGACGGTGCCGGATGCGGTGAAGGTGGCGTGTGTGCAGATTGTGAAGAACGCACAGGCGACGCCGGCGATGAATGTGAAGGCCAGTCGCGTGGACACGATGCAGATGCAGTACTTCAGCGGATCGCTGCTGGATGCGCAGGTGCAGGCGCTGCTGCGGCCGTATGTGGCAGAGAGGCTGGGGTAGATGGCGGATCTGGACGTGAGGCTGGCGAGTGGTGCGGCGGTGCGGGCGGCGGATGTGTTGCGGCGGAGTGGCGGCGGACGCGCGGTGCTGCTGCGAGTGCCGGTGCCGGGAGTGGCGGGCGATGCGAGCGAGCAGTTGGGGCTGGCGGTGCC
>DAICZO010000244.1 GCA_027311125.1 Acidobacteriaceae bacterium | reverse complement strand
CACCACCCCCCTGCGAAACCTCCTCATGAAACATCAAAAAATCATAGTAATCACCACTGACTGAGCGCGCCGGACGACACACGCCATGCAACTCCAGCGTAGGCAGATTGCTCGCATGTCGTGGAAACAGGTTCGCCTGCACCTCCTGCGCAATCGACAACTCATTCTGCAGCCGTTCCTTCTCCTGCTGCTCCACCAGCAACCGCTGTAACGATCCGGTCATCCGGTTGAACGACCGGCTCAGCTCCGCTAACTGATCCTCGCGCACCACCCCAATCCGATGGCTCAACTCCCCGCGATCGATCTTCTGCGTCGCATCGTACAGATCCGTCACCGACGCCGTAATCGTCCGGCTTAGCCGATACGCCATCACCAACGCCAGCGCCTCGATCAGCGCGAACACCAGGCACAACGCAATCAGCCCAATCCGGATCACACTCGTAACAATCCCGCCCAGCGATCCACCAAACAACTGCCGATACAACAGCGACGGACGCGAATCCACCGCGATCGGTATATTGTCCCGCTCCCCCGTCTCCCAATCCGTCATCGCCATCGTGGAGAGGAATCGCACCTTGATGTCAGCGATATTCACGGCACCGGGCTCAACGCCACCCGAAACCCAATCCTTACTCGTAACCGTCGTCCGATCAATCCGTTCCGGGCTTCCACTGCGCGCCGTATCTGGCACCAGATTCGACCCCGCATTCGCCTCATTGGTCGTGTTGCCCGTCCGCTGTGGCAAAAGGCGGGCACGACCCAGCCCATCGGCAATCATGTCCATCACCGCCGAATCGACCGGAAGACTGCTCACCAGGCTGAACATCCGCCCATCAGCCACACGCTGTTGATGCATCGCCACCAGGTACAGGTCACCGCCATCCAGCACCAACCCATGAAACTCCCCACCCGGCAACTGCGCCGCCCAAGCCGGCAAACCCAACGGCGTCTTACCCTGCCCTGCAGCCATCGCCACTGGCGCACCATTCAGGAACGCCGTCGTCTGCCGAGCCAGTCGTAGCCGTGGCACATCCGCCGCAGGCCTCCGAACGTCCGCAGCTGGCTCAATCGGCAAGACACCCGACGGCGAGGTCTCCACCACCCGCCGCATCACCTCCGTCCTGTGTCCACTCTCCGCCACCATCTGCGTTAGCTCAGCCTGCAATCGCGTGTCCGCCAGGTGGATGGCAAACTGCCCCGCCGCGATATAAGCCGAGATCAACACCAGCGTTACGAACAACACCACCGGAGCTAACCCGATCAGCAGATACGTCAACACCAGCTTGTTCCGCAAGCTCCACAGCATCCGCCGCCGCACCAGACGTCCCAGCAAAGGGGCCGCCACCCCCACCAGCGCAATCCCAACCATCACCTGCAGAACCGCACAAAAGCTACCCAATGCTCCCGGCAACTGGCGCAGCAGCCACAGCACCACAAACCACAACCCTAGCCAGAACACAGCACCCGCCAACCCATGACGAGGACGCAACTGCAACCAGCTTCGAAGCCGTATTCCTATCTCGGTTACTGTCATCATCTACTGGTCTAACTCCGCCTTCCGCGCCAGACGCAACGTATAGCGTGTCGCGGAAAAATGTGCTCCTGCCAACAGCAGCAATCCAGAAAGAAAAGCCCACATCATGAGCCCAACCGAGATATAGAACGGTCCGTAGACCGCTTGAAAATCCAGCCATGGCAGTGCCAGCATATACAAATACTTCGCTACTTCCCACAGCAGTCCAATCACAATCGCCGTCGGCACCACCGCACGAGCAGGAACCGCCCGATTCGGCAATATCCAATAGATCAGGAAGAACAGCAGAATACTCGATGTAACACCGAAAAACTTCAACATCCCATGCGCAGCAAAGGCAAACGCAAAGTTATCCGTATGCCCCCAGAAGATCCAGGTCAACAACCGCTGTTGTCCGGAAGTAAATGCTGCGGAAGCCATAGCCAGAGCGCCAACGGCAAATGCCAAGCCTAACGAAACCAACTGGTTTCGCACATAAGTCCTGTTCTTCGTTACGCCCCACACACTATTCAACGCGACTTCCAGCGGCAAAAATACCCCGGTCGAAGTCACCAGCAGCATTACCAACGAAAAGATTTGGGTCTGCTTATGCGGATGCGCCAGCATCTGCATGTTTCGCATCACAAAGTCCTGTCCAGTCGGCAAGAAGCTTCGCATCAGGTCCCCAACCACATCCTCCATCGCCCTCGACCGAAACACCCTGCGCGACAAAGTCAGCAACAACACGATAAACGGAAACAACGACAGAATCGCATTCGCAGCTACGCTAAACGCGTAGGTATGCACCTCTGTCTTCGCAAGATAGCGCAACAGTGCCATCACTTGCGGCCAGAACCCACCTGCGACCACAACCGGCCTAACCTCACCAATTGACACAGCATTAGCGGACGTGGTGTCCGTAACGCCTGTGTTCTGCTTATCTGGAAGTATCGAGTCCATAAAATTAAACAGCGCGCAACCAGCT
>DAICZO010000159.1 GCA_027311125.1 Acidobacteriaceae bacterium | reverse complement strand
ATGCGGCACTGCCACCTCCACCGCAGGCAGCGCAAACGCTACCGAACTCCCGTCCTTCGCCACGACGCCCGCACCCTCCAACAGCACCGCGCCGCCCGACTCCGTCTTCGCCCCCACCACAAGCTTCGCGCCCTCACGCTTGTACTCCAGCGTGGCCACCGACGACCCCACATGCACCCGCTCCACCGTCGCGCTCTCCCAGTCCGCTGGCAGTTGCGGAGCCACCCGTACCACCCTCGCCGCGCCATCCACCTCCATCCCAAACAGCCCCCGCAGTACCGGCGTAATCACCATCGACGAAGACCACAACTGGTGGCTCGTACTCCGTCCAAACGGCTGAAAGAACGCCCCTGACAACAACTCCGTCACCGCCCCCAGATCCTGCGATCCCGTCTGGTCCGCCGTCTGCATCAGGTGCGTATACCCAGCCAGCGGCCGTCCACTCCGATAGTCCGCCATCGTCGCCCAGCCCGTAAACAGCGGCCACACAGACCCCTGGTGATAGCTGATCGGATCATAAAAAGGATCGCTCTCTGCAATGTCCCGCAGCCCCCAGTCCGTCGAAAAATCATGCGAGTCCCACCGCCGCAAACTCGCATCCGCATGCTCCAGACCGTGCCCGCCATTCCACCACGCAATCGTCGGATACACCGTCGCCGTCCGGTCCAGCGTCCCATCCGCATTCCGGCTAAACGCATACGCCTGCTTGGCCGGATCGTAATACTCCGCCTCGATCTTCTTGCTCAACTCCACCGCCCGCGCACCCGCACTCGCCGCCATCGCATTGTCCCCCAGCATCGTCTCCAGCTTGGCCATCGCCACCGAAGCCTGCTGATCCAGCAGCGCCAGATACACCTCCTGGTGCGGCATCCCTGTCGGCCAACTCTCCACCCAGCCCGTGCCCTGCGCATTGTCGTAGATGCCATCGCCATCCGAGTCATGGGTCGTCTCGAACCGCCACGCCTTCTCCACGTCCGCTCGATGCTGCCGCAGAAAATCGACGTCTCCGCTCGTCGCCACATAGTCCAGCATCGCCGTCAAAAACAGCGGTGTCGCATCCGCAGCCGCATACATGTACGGAAACTCCCGCCACGGCACATACGCCGCCGTCTGCGAGTACTCATGCATCATCTTCCCATCGTCGCGTTGCCGCTTCATCAGGAAGTTCAACTCATCCCGCGTCAACCCAAAGTCACCAAACCCATTCACCGCATACAACGTGTACAGCGCATCCCGCCCAAAGAACCACCCAAACCCCGGCCGCGCCGAATCGCCCGAAGAAAAATATCCCGCTACCAGCGCCGTCTCTCCCGTCGGCTGTGCCACTGCCTTCAACTGCTCAATCGAAATTGCTCCCCACGCAAAATCCGCATCCAGCCCCGCATCCGGCGTCCGTATCGCCGTCAACTCTTTCTCCATCGCTTCATACCGTGCCACATGCGCAGCATAGCTCTGCGCCATCCCTGCATCCAGCCGCATCATCGCAGCCTGTAGCGCGGCATTCGACGCACTCTCCTTCGTATTCCCCACCGCCATCAGCAGCGGAATATACCGGTCCCCATCCCGCTTCGGATCATAGTGCAGCCGAAACTCCAGCGGATGCACCTGCGGCTTCTCCTGGTACGGAGCCAGCACTCCACTCTGAGCTCCCGGCATCGCCACAGCCCCCGCAAAATCCGGATAGTCCGTATGCAACACGTAATACCCGCTGCTTCCCTGCTTCACCCACTCCGGCGACGGAGTCCCCTTCCCCACCTGCGGCCACATCGGACGCATCTCCGGAGTAAAACTAAACGTCAGATCCATCGCCCGCGTCGAGTCGATCGTAAACAACACCACCGCACCCGTGCCCGCATCCGCCGCATCCGGAGCAAACATCGTCTGCTTCACCGTAAACGCAATATGCGAGTACGTAATCGTCGTATGGTCTGGATACACCTCAATCTCGCTTGCTGCCGCATTCAAATCAATCGGCACCGAATACCCTTCCACCTCGGCGCGAATACTAAAGTGGCTCAGCAGTTTCACCGGCAGCACCCATGCCTCGAACGTCCCTTCTTCCTGCCCCAGCACCACACCATGCGGCCCTGCTACCGTAAACGGCTTGCCCGTCACCACCTGCTGCCGCATCACTAGGCCGCTCTCCTGTAGCGGGAAATGCTCCACCGCGCGCAGCCCTGCATCCTGCCCCCAAACCACCCCACACACCAACGCCATCACAGCAAATCCCACAGCACGCATACAGCCTCCCTCTTCACGCCGCCTCAGTCTAACCGTTGCAGCAACCCCTGTCAGCGACGTACGATGGCGAGGCACAATCTTCGCCACACCAGGAGCCTCTCTGTGATGAAACACCTGCTGCACGCCGCACTGCTACTCTCCTTCGCCATCGCTCCCTCACTCGCCTCCGCGCAATCCCCCTCCACCGCGCCCACCATTCTCACCGCCGCCGACGCTGGCAAAATCCTCCCACCCTCCGTCTACTTCCGCGGCCAGTCCGCTCCCATCCAGGCCCGTAACTCCGTCGGCGTACGCTTCGCCAAGGATGCCGTCATGCTAGCCGCACTCGTCGACACCTCCGGATACTCCAGCCAGGTTCAGGAGAAGTACCAGGCCTACCTCATCACCGAAACCCCACTCTCCATCGACGGCCACCGCCTCGCTCCCGGGGCCTACGGCGTAGGCTTCATCGCAGGCGACAACTTCATCGTCATGGACATCGGCGGTCACGATCTCTTCACCGCCCACACC
>DAICZO010000154.1 GCA_027311125.1 Acidobacteriaceae bacterium | reverse complement strand
CGTAGACGAGGGTGCCGGTGTGAGGCGTCTGTAGCGCGAGTCAGGTGGCGGAGCGCACGAGGACGGCGACGGCTCCGCGAGCGGCGGCGTGTGAGGGGCCGGTGACGCGGTAGGTGGAGCCGACGCCATAGCCCTTCCAGCCGGGGTTGAAGACGACAATCTTGCCCTTGATCGCAGAGTCAGGCAGTGCGTCGAAGGTGGCGAAGTCGGGAGCGAAGAGGACGTCGGCGGTGATGCCTTCTTTGGGGGTGCCGACGCTCATGCCAAGGCCGAGCATGTGGAGCGGCTTGGCTACGGGAGCGATGAGGGAGGCTTGCTCATTGCCACGGACCCAGTGTGGAACCATGACGGGCTGGATGACGACGTTCTGGAAGCCGGCTTTGCGCATGAGGTCTGCACCCCACTGGACGGCGGTGTTGAGCTGGGGACTGCCGCTGACGCGCTTGCCGATGTGGTCGCAGAGGTAGGTGAGGTCGGCGTAGCCATCGGTGTCGGCCATGGCAGCGGCGATGATGCGGTCGGCGACGGGCTTGTACTGGTCAGCAAGTGGCGTGGGCGCCTGGGCGACTGCGGGCAAGGAGGCGAGGAGAGCGAGGGCAGCGGCGAAGCAGGTGCGGCGGGGCATGGTGTCTCCTGAAGGCAACGTGATGGAGTCATACGGAATCATCCTGGCTGGCCGGGATGGATGGGGTAGCGGCATAGACGGCTGGTTGAACGATATGGTCTCAGGTAGCAGGGGTTTCGTCGAGAGGAGATGCTGGCTGCGGGGGTGGCAGGCTGGGCTCGTTCGTACTCGCTGGGACGGATTGTGCAAAAATTATGGTCTATGTCTAACCCGAACCTACCTGAACAGCAGACCTCGCCTGAACCGATGGAACCAACCGTAGCGACGCCGGAGACGACGACCGCACCCGAAGAGCAGGCTTCCGTATTGCCTGAACTAACGGAGTCCTTCGGCTCCTTACTGTCTGACTTTGAGCAGAGTCACAAGCGCAAGGCCGAGGATGGCAGTCGTCAGATTGCGGCGACGGTGGTGGCGGTGAATGCAGAGTCGGCGTTTCTGGATATCGGGTATAAGACCGAGGGAATACTGCCGCTGACGGCGTTTGGCGGTGAGGCGGATGCTCCCAGTGTGGGCGACAAGTTTTCGGTGTCGGTGAAGGGGCGGGACATCGATGGCTACTACGAGCTTTCGCTGTTCAAGGTGGCGCGGCCGAAGGACTTTACCTCGCTGGAGGAGGCGTTCGAGCAGAAGGAGACGATCTCCGGCACGGTGACGGGAGTGGTGAAGGGCGGGCTGACGGTAGACATCGGGATGCGTGCGTTTATGCCTGCATCGCGCAGCGGTGTCCGGGATGCGGCGGAGATGGAGAAGCTGGTGGGGCAGGAGATTCGCTGCCGGATTACCAAGCTGGATGTGGCCGATGAGGATGCCGTGGTAGACCGGCGCAGCGTACTGGAAGAGGAAGAGAAGCTGACCAAGGACCGGCGCTATGCGGAGATCAAGGAAGGCGACGTGTTGCATGGGACGGTGCGGACGCTGATGGACTATGGCGCGTTTGTGGAGATTGGCGGTGCCGATGGGCTGCTGCACATCAGCGATATGGCCTGGAACCGGATTGCGAAGCCGAGCGACGTGCTGACGGTGGGGCAGGAGATCGAGGCCAAGGTGCTGAAGATCGATCCGGAGACACGGAAGATTTCGCTGGGGATGAAGCAGTTGCTGGCTCATCCGTGGGATGCGGTGGCGGAGAAGTACCACGTCGGCGATAAGGTGCGCGGCGTGGTGACACGGACGGCGGATTTTGGCGCGTTTGTGGAACTGGAGCCAGGAGTGGAAGGGCTGATCCATGTGTCGGAGATGTCGTGGGCGAAGAAGGTTCGCAAGGGCGACGACATGGTGAAGACAGGCGAGACTGTGGATGTGGTGATTCTGGGTATCGATCTGGCGCAGCAGCGGATGTCGTTGGGGTTGAAGCAGGCTCTGGGTGATCCGTGGGCGGAGGCTGCGCAAAAGTTTCCGGTTGGTTCGCAGGTGGAGGGTACGGTCACCAGCTTTATGAAGTTTGGCGCGTTCGTGCAGTTGGCTGAAGGTATTGAAGGTATGGTTCACATCAGCGAGATTGTTGCGGACCGGCGGCTGAATCACCCGTCCGATGCGTTGCGCACAGGCGAGCAGGTGAAGGCGAAGGTGCTGGAACTGGATCAGGAGAAGCGGCAGTTGCGTTTGAGCATCAAGCAGTTGATCCCGACGGGGCTGGATGAGTTTGTTGCCGAGCATCAGGAGGGCGATTCGGTTTCAGGCCGGATCGTCGATGTATCCGATGGGCTCGCACGGGTGGAGCTGGGCGAGGGTGTATTCGCTATGAGCACGCTGCCAGCCGCAACCGTAGCGGTGGAAGCAGCACCAGCAGCCGGTGCGTTGGATCTTTCGTCGTTGAGTTCGATGTTGAACGCCAAGTGGAAGGGTGGAGCGTCGAGTGTCGCGGCCAAGCCGGAGCCAGTGCGTGCCGGGCAGATTCGGAGCTTCCGGATTGCGACGCTGGATCGGGACGCGAAGACGATGGAACTGGTGTTGTTGCCCTGATCGGGCCAGTCTGTTTGCATTGCGAGTTGGCTAAGGATGTTTGACAGTGATAGAGTTTGACGGGTCGCAGGACCCGTGCCCATTGGGAAAGCGTTTACTTAAGGCAAATCAAATGACCGGAGCCAATATCGTGCTTGGATTCAATGTTCGTAAGTTGCTGGTGATCGCATCGCTGGCTCTGTTGTGGAGTGGTGTAGCCGTCGCGCAGGGAACGCAGCCTGTGACGCTTGCGATTGACCTGAACCACGCGAAGGCCGCAGTGAGTCCGATGCTGTATGGGTTGATGACGGAAGAGATCAACTTCTCGTACGACGGTGGCTTGTACGGCGAACTGGTGCGTAACCGTACCTTTCAGGATCGTCCCAATGGGCCGGAGCACTGGTATCTGCACGAGGGTGGTGGCGGCGATGCCACGATGAAGATTGACCGCACGACGGGCCCCAGTGCCGCACTGCCACTGAGTCTGGCTCTGACGCTTCGCAGTAGTGATGCCAAGGATCCGGTAGGGGTGGAGAACGAAGGGTTCTGGGGGATTCCGCTGCGGCCGCGAACCTCGTACAAGGGATCGTTCTACGCGAAGGCCGATGCGGCGGGAAGCCCGGTCACGGTGAGTCTGGTCAACGATCAGACTGGCCTTGTGGCTGCCTCTTCGGTGCAGACGCTGGGAACGGAGTGGAAGCAGTATGAGTTCACGCTGGCAACAGGGGAGATCCATGCGTCGTCAGACAACCGGTTGCGACTCTCCGTGGGTAAGCCGGGTACGGTATGGTTCAGCCTGGTGTCGCTGTTTCCACCAACGTACAAGGGGCGCGTGAACGGCAATCGACCGGACCTGATGGAGAAGATGGCTGCGATGCATCCGGCCTTCCTGCGTTTCCCTGGAGGCAACTATTTGGAGGGGGACCACATCAACGAGCGGTTCGAGTGGAAGAAGACGATTGGTCCGTTGGTTGATCGTCCTACACACATCAGTCCGTGGCGGTATCACTCGTCGGACGGTATGGGTCTGCTGGAGTTTCTGGAGTGGTGTGAAGACCTGAAGATGCAACCGGTACTGGCGGTTTACGCGGGCTACTCGATGCGGCAGGAGTATGTGAAGCCGGGGACAGACCTGCAACCCTATGTGGCCGATGCGCTGGATGAGATTGAGTATGTGACCGGAGCGACTGACACGAAGTGGGGTGCGGAGCGAGCCAAAGACGGACATCCTGCTCCGTTCAAGCTGCAGTATGTCGAGATTGGCAACGAGGATTGGTTCGATAAGTCAGGCAGCTATGAGGGACGGTACGCCCAGTTCTACAAGGAGATCAAGGCGAAGCATCCAGATCTCCAGTTGATTGCGACTATGCCGATCAAGCATATGAAAGCCGATGTCGTAGATGACCACTACTATCGGACGGCCCGGCAGTTTTATGAGGACGTTCACCATTACGATGCCGTCGATCGTAACGGGCCGAAGATCTTTGTTGGCGAGTGGGCGACGCGCGAGGGAAGTCCTACGCCGAACTTTGGTGCGGCACTGGGTGATGCGGCGTGGATGACCGGCATGGAGAAGAACAGCGATCTGGTGGTGATGGCGAGCTATGCTCCGCTGCTGGTGAACGTGAATCCGGGAGGGATGCAGTGGGAGACAGATCTGATCGGCTACGACGCGATGTCGAGCTATGGATCGCCAAGCTACTATGCACAGGCGATGTTTGCGGGGCACGTCGGTGACGAGATTCTAAGTGCCAAGGCTGATACGGAAGCGCCTCGGTTCTTCTACTCGGCCACGCGCAGCGCCGCGACGGGCGTGATGTATCTCAAGCTGGTGAACGCAAGCTCCGAGCCGTTGCCAGTGAAGATTGAATTGGATGGTATCCGCAGTGTAGCGGCGAATGGGCGGATGGTTACGTTGAGCGCGAAGACGACCGCGGCGACGAACACATTACAGCGTCCGAGAGAGATTGTGCCTGTAAACGGCACAATCTCCAATGCAGCGAAGAGCTTTTCGCACACGGTTCCGGGGTATTCGATTCAGATTCTGGAACTTGGGACCAAGTAGCCGCACTGGGTCTGCAAGAAGAGGTAGAGATGCGCAGCTTGCTATTTGCTGCGCATCTGCTCTTTAAGATCCCTTGCCAATTTTTCTATCTCTGTCGCCTTGCGTATGACCGAGACGGAAAGCGTGTCTTTGTTGGTCTTGTCTACCTCGGCTTTGAGTTGCTGGGCGAGTTGTAGCAGTGCGGCAGAGTCGGCTTCGAGTTGCGCCTGGTGTGCATCCTGGGGTGGTCGCGGCGGACTGGATACGGCCGTCACGGGTGCTGATGGAGGCACGTTGCCTTGCGGTTGATCGAGTTTGTTGTTCGCAGCTGGTGGAGCGATGGCGGGCTGGGCTGAGGTTGTAGTGGGGTTCTGCGGTGTGGAGGTCTGCGGGGAGCGGGCGTAACTACTACTGGTCGCGGCGGACAACAGGATAAGGCCGCAACAATATCCGACGACTACGCGGCGGCTTCTGGATGGCGTGTCCATGGTTTTTACCTCGCTGAAGAACACTGTACTCGCGCCTGGGGAAAGCTGCACGTGTATCCGGTTATGCGGCTTTGCGTAGGACAAATTGGCTGGGCGCAGGTGGAGATACGTCTGGCTGCCTGCGCAGAACGCACCACCTTGATTCTGGCCATATGGCCCTTGACTGGACGGATGCCGGGCCCGCAAAAATGATTTATCAATCGATTTATAGGGAGTACAGCCATGTTTTGGCGGAGTATGATGTTGGCGCACCGCAACAGTCATTTTTAGCGATAGGAAGGTCGTAGGTATGAGCCGAATGATGGAAGCGCGTTACCGTGTGAGCTTGTTTACCCTTGCATGTTTTTTGATGGTGGGCCTTGTGCGAGCTCACGGGGCGGTTCCTGCCGATGCGGCTGCGCGTAAGGCACGGATCGACGGAATTATCGCCAAGATGACGCTGGAAGAGAAGATCGACTACATCGGTGGAACGGGATTTGATATCCGTGCGATGCCGCAGTTGGGGTTGCCGCGGTTTACGATGTCGGACGGACCCTATGGTGTGCGCAGCAATGCAGGATTACCTTCGACGACCTACGCTGCCGGGATTGGGCTGGCTGCATCGTGGGACCCTGCGCTGGCCGAGCGGGTCGGACGTGGGATCGGCAGTGATGCACGGGCACGCGGTATCGATTACATGCTGGGGCCGGGCGTGAACATCTATCGCTCGCCTCGCAATGGGCGCAACTTCGAGTACTTTGGCGAAGACCCTTT
>DAICZO010000148.1 GCA_027311125.1 Acidobacteriaceae bacterium | reverse complement strand
CCACCCACCCCAGTAGGCAAAGGATTCACAAACTTCCGCCCCACCATCTCCGCGCGCTTCAACCTCGTATCAGTCAACATGCGGATTGGATGCCTCCCACTACCGGATGTATGCAATCAACCTAAGCCCGAGATACCGCCTCATCCACATAAAACTCAGCAATCTCCTTGGCATACTTCTGCTCCACCACCCGCCGCTTCAACTTCATACTCGGCGTCAGCGTTCCCTCCTCCACCGACCACTCCTCCGGCACCACCCGCACCCGCTTCATGCTCTCAAAGTGCGCCAGCCCTGCATTCACCTGCTCGACGATCTCCTGGTACGCCTTCACCACCCGCGCATCCTTCACCAGCGCCGCATGGTCTTTCGTATCGATCCCCTGCGCCGCAGCCCACCCCTCCAACGCCGCAAAGTTAGGCGAAATCAACACACATGCAAATTTGTGTTTGTCCCCCACCAGCGCGGCATTCCCCACCAGCACGTTGGCCTTCAACTTGTTCTCGATCGGCTGCGGGGCAATCAGCTTGCCGCCGCTGGTCTTCAGCAACTCCTTCTTGCGGTCCGTGATCGACAGGAATCCATCCGCATCGATAATCCCAATATCCCCAGTCTTGAACCAGCCATCCGCCGTAAACGTCTCCGACGTCTCCTTCGGCTTGTTCCAGTAGCCGTGAAACACTGCAGGCCCCGTCACCTCCAACTCGCCATCCTCGGCAAACCGGCAGTACATATTCGGCAACGCTCGACCAACCGTGCCAATCCGGTGGGCCTTCGGGGTATTGATCGCGATCACCGGCGACGTCTCCGTCAGTCCGTACCCCTCGAAGATCCGTATCCCCGCATCCGCAAACCACCCAGCCGTGTCCATCCCCAGCGGAGCGCCGCCGGAGATAAACACCTTCGCCCTGCCACCAAACGCCTCACGTATCTTCCCGAACACCAGCTTCTCCGCCAGCTTCCATCCCAACCCACCCGGCCTCTTGCCCACCAGTGTCTCACCGCGATGCGCCTTACCCACCCCCAACGCCCAGCTAAGGATTCGTCGCTTCACCGGTGAGACCGCCGACTTGGCCTCCACGGCCTGCCGAATCTTCTCGTACACCCGCGGCACCGCGACAAAAATCGTCGGACGAACCGCCTTCATCGCCCCAACCAGTTGATCGAACTTCGGGCAATAAGCCAGCACCGCCCCATGGCACATCAGCGCATAGTCCACATGCCGAGCCGTCACATGCGACAGCGGCAAAAATGAGATACAGCAATCCTCCGCGCCAAACCCAATCTCGGCCGTCGAGTAGTTGATATTGCTCGCCAGGTTCCCATGCGTCAACATCACGCCCTTCGACTCGCCCGTCGTCCCCGACGTATAGATAATCGTCGCCAGGTCCTCTGCCACCACCGCGGCCGCCATCGCATCAAACGCCGCATCCCGCTCACCCACACGCGCCGATTTGATCAACCCCGTAAAGCTGTTTGCGTCCTCAAAGTCACCCTCATCCATCACCACCACGCGCTCCAGGTCAGGCAGATCCCCGGCGTCCATCAACTTGTCATACTGCTCCGCCGAAGACAGCACCGCCACCTTGGCGCCAGAATCCCGCAGCATATACCCCACCTGCTCCGGCGTCAGCGTCGGATACAAAGGAACATCCACAGCACCCAAAGCAAGCACCGCCAGGTCAGTCACTGCCCACTCCCACCGGTTCTCCGACAGGATCGCCACGCGGTCACCCTTCACCACCCCCCACCCCTGCAGGGCCTTCGCCACAGCCACCACGCGGCCATACAAAACCTCGGAACTGATCGGCAGCCACGCCCCGCTCCGATCCTGCCATTGCATGACCGTACGACCACCGCGACCGGTTACCTGCACCAGAACATCGTTCAACGTCTTCAAATCAAACATGCACCACTCCACTCTGAGTTCTGCAGCAACGTGGACTTTGTCCCGCCCCTCCACACTCTAACGCGTTTCACCCTAAGATTTCGCGCTCCCGGCCTTGATCCCGTTCAGCAGCACATCAATTACCTGCGCCGCCGTTGCCTTCGCGTCATAAACGCGTCCGGTAAACACCGCGGAGCTAAGCAGTTCGTCAATCGCTCCAAACATGCAATGCGCCACCACCCCGTCGGATACATCCTGCCGAAAGATCCCTTCCTTCTGCCCCCGGCGAATCACCTCGCGCACCACCGAGATGTACTTCACCAAATGATGATGGGAGAACTCCGCAATGAACTTGGCGCTCTGCCGCACCTCCGTCTGCATCAGGATCGCCATACTACGGTTCACCGCATGGCTCTCGAGATGCACCTGCGCAATGTACTCCAACTGTTCGCGCGGCCACTGCAGCGTCTCGAACTGCTCCCCTACCTGCCGATGAAATCGATCGAACGTTGTATCGATCGCCGTCCGCAACACATCGTCTTTACTCTTGAAGTAAAGATAGATCGTGCCATCGGCAACCCCCGCCCGCGCCGCAATCGCACTTACCGGAGAGTTGAAATAGCCGTTCTCGGCAATCACCTCCACCGCAGCATCCAGAATGCGCTGGTACTTCTCGCTCCCCGGTCCAGTCGTCGGCACCGTCACCGGTGACACATTCTTTTTGGAACCAGCCCCCGTCGAACTCGCTTTACGTTTCAGTCCCGACCTCACACTGGAAATCTCCAGTGCCGTCACTCTAATCAAACCAAAGGACTTTGCCAACAATGAATATCGATTCACTCGCCCAAAAATGAATCTTTATGCATTTCAGGGGTCACAACCGAAGAAGAACCGCCATCCGGCACGGACGTTTCAAGCCGCACAGCGCCGGCAACTCCCCAAAATAAAACACACAGATCCAACGACCATGTTTGCCAGACATTTCTCCACAAAATGTCTGACAAACACCATCGTTTTTTACTAGACCTGGGGCTTGGGAGTGAGGCGAACAAACGCTGCCGAACTCTTCGTCCAATCGGCCAGCATCGCATGCGACAGACTGCTCTCCGCCCGCTCAGCATGGGCCGTCAGCAGTTCACGCAGTGCCTCCTGCGCAGCTACATCCACCTCGCTAAAGGCTTCAGGAATCACGAAATCCGGGTGATATCGCTGCCCCGAGACGAACGTTCCATCCGCGTCATAAACCCACGCCAATCCGCCCGTCATACCGGCACCGAAGTTCATTCCGGCAACGCCAGTCACCACCACAGTACCGCCCGTCATGTACTCGCAGCCGTGATCGCCAACCCCTTCTACAACAGCATTTGCGCCGGAATTACGAACAGCAAACCGCTCCCCGGCCCGCCCCGCAGCATACAGTTGTCCAGCGGTCGCACCATACAAAGCCACGTTCCCGTGAATCACATGCTGACCACTATCCTTCGCAGCCAGACCACGTGCGCGAATCCCAATCTCGCCTCCCGACAAGCCTTTGCCTACAAAGTCATTTGCCTGCCCGGTGAGCACTAACTTCACGCCCTCAACCGTAAACGCGCCAAAACTCTGCCCCGCAATGCCGTCGAGATTCAGCGTGACATCCACAGGTAATTCCTGCTGGGAGCGCTGTAACGCGATCTCGCCGGATAGCCGCGCCCCAATGGCACGATCACTGTTATTGATCTTAGAATCAACAACATAAGGCGCACCTTCCGCAATAGCCTCCAGCGCAGGTGCTACCCAGGCCTCATCCAGTGGTGCTTCCGCAACAGGCTGGTTGTTCCTGATACCCGTCCAGCGACTCGGCCCATCCGCAACGGTTGCCAGCATTGGCTGCAGATCAAGGTTGCCATCAAAACGAACCTGCTCCAGCAAGTCCGTACGTCCAACCGCCGCTTCCAAGGAGGGCAGGCCGTAACGCGCCAGCAAGTGCTGCAAGTCGGACGATAGCTCATCGAAGAACCGCACCACATGCTCCGGCTTACCACGGAATTTAGCCCGCAACTCCGGCTTCTGCGTCGCAATGCCCGTAGGACAAGTATTCAGATGGCATTGACGTGCCATATCGCACCCCAAAACCACCAGAATCGAGGTTCCAAAGGCATACTCGTCGGCACCGAGCAGCGCCGCGACCAAAACGTCTCGAGCAGTAGCCAATCCGCCATCCGTCCGCAGACGAACGCGGCCACGCATGCCATTCTGCATCAGAACCTGCTGCGCTTCAGCAAGCCCCAGCTCCCATGGATTGCCGGCATACTTGATGCTGGATAGAGCAGCAGCCCCAGTTCCACCTGTATTTCCTGCAATCACAATGTAATCGGCGTATGCCTTCGCAACACCTGCTGCCACCGTTCCAACACCACAACTGGACACCAGCTTGACGCCAACGGCAGCCTTCGGGTTGATCCGCTTCAGGTCATAGATCAGCTGGGCAAGATCCTCAATCGAGTAAATATCATGGTGCGGAGGCGGAGAGATCAGCGATACTCCCGGCTGAGCATGACGCAGTCGAGCAATGAGACCGCTCACCTTGTGTCCGGGTAGCTGTCCGCCTTCTCCTGGCTTGGCCCCCTGAGCAACCTTGATCTCAATCTCTTCCGCGTGAGCAAGATACTCCGCTGTAACGCCAAAGCGACCCGAGGCAACCTGCTTGATCTTATTGTTCAAAGAAACATGTACAGCAGGCGCGGAAGTTACCAGCTCTGCCAGAACTGTTCCTACGGCTCCGTTTGCCTGTAACGCAACGTCGCCACCGCTGGAAATAGCTGGCTTATCGGCCAACTGGGAGCGATACACCTGCGGGTCCTCTCCACCTTCTCCAGTATTGGAACGCCCACCAAGAATGTTCATGGCAAGAGTAATCGTCTGGTGAGCCTCGGGACTCAAAGAGCCCAGGGACATTGCGCTCGCTACAAACTTCTTGCACAAGCTCCTCGGATTTTCGACCTCTTCAATCGGCAACTCCGGTCCAGCAGGGCGAATTTCTAACAGATCACGCAAGACCGCTGGATCGCGTCCAATGACATCACGGGTATAGATCGCGAATGCACCTGCCTGATCAGTCGGCTGGGCAACACCTCGTGCACTTCCAACCACGGACTGAAGTGCCTTGACCGTGGGTGGCTGCCAGGCGTGCGGCTCGGAGACATCAGCCTTCCTGAAGCGAACCCAACCGTAATCCGGGAGGTCCAACGATACCGGAGCATCCGACGCGGGAACCTGCCATGTCTGGCGCAGATGCCGCTCAATCTCGGCAAATCCTATGCCAGACAATGGTGCCGGAGTGCCAGTGAAGCAGCGATCGACAACACTGGAATGCAGCCCCAGAATGTCAAAGAGATGAGCTCCGCGGTAACTGTCGACGACCGAGATGCCCATCTTCGACATCACCTTGGCCAAGCCAGCGTCCAGAGCCTTGAGCATCTTGCGTTCGCACTCCACAGCATCGGTTCCGGCTGGAGCCAGACGCATCGCCGTCTCCAACGCAAGCCAGGGACATACTGCTCCAGCACCATAACCAATCAGCACCGCAGCATGATGAATGTCCCGGCAGTCGCCCGCTTCTACCGCAATACCAGCAATGGTGCGCAGGCCAGCCGATACCAGCGCCTGATGAACCGCACCAGTCGCCATGGCCATTGGAATAGGGAGACGGTCGGCACTTGCCGAACGGTCCGACAACAGCAGAATTCTCCCGCCATTCCGCACGAGCTCGATGGCCTTCATGCAGAGCTCGTCCAACGCTTGCACTAACGAGATCTCAGGCCGAAAGACGCAAGCCAACTCGGCAAACCGAAGTTCATCCACGTGTGCATGTTGACGCGTCCGCAACGCCTCTACTTGGCCCAAGGAAAGAAAGGGCGAAGGCAGAGACAAACCGGGCAATGACGCATTCTTGTCAAGAATATGTGGCCAAGGTCCAAGTCTGGTATGCAAAGAAACGACACATGCCTCCCGCAGAGGATCGATTGCAGGGTTGGTTACCTGGGCAAAACGCTGCCGGAAATAGGCATATAAAGGTCGTGGAGAACGCGCCAGGAAGGCCAGGGGCGTGTCATCGCCCATGGACCAGACAGCATCTTTGCCTTCGATTGCCATCGGCTGCAAGATCATCTTTACATCTTCGCGTGTGTAGCCAAACCCACGCTGCGTGGCTGCAAATGCTTCCGCCGCCACGGCGGAGTGAGTCGTAACTGGCAAAAGTGGTGTATCTTCGACCAACTTCGCGTACGTCGCGCCCTCATCAAACAACCGCAACAACTCATCGTCTTCATAAATCTTGTGATCAACAAGATCGACGACGAGCATCTGCCCAGGCCCCAATCGACCACTATGGGTTACCTGTTCTGGATCGAGATCAACAAGTCCTGCCTCCGAACCTGCGACCACCAGGCCTGTGCTTGTAATCGCAAAGCGACAAGGCCGCAGACCGTTTCTGTCCAATACGGCTCCAACAACTCTTCCATCACTGAAAGCGATCGCTGCCGGCCCGTCCCAGGGCTCTGCACAATCAGTGTGATAACGCAGAAACGATGAGGTCTGATGCCCTACCGTGGCTGGTGGCAGCAGCATACGAATGGCTTCGGACAGAGTGCGGCCATTCTGCGAAATTAGCTCAATCGCTTCATCCAAACTTGTGGAGTCAGTCCCTCCCTGCGTCAGAACGGGTTTGCACTCAACTGGCAGCGTCGAGTCGCGGGCATCCATGCGAGATCGATTCCCCCAAACAGTATTGATCTCGCCATTATGAGCAATCTTTCTGCCCGGTTGCGCACGATGCCAGGTCGGCAGCGTATTTGTGGCATACCGCTGGTGAAACACAGCAAATGGCGTTAGATAGTCCTCCGATGCCAGATCGGAGTAGAACTCAGCCAGAAGATTGCCATAACACATTGCCTTATAAATGATCGTCTGAGTCGAAAGCGAGCAGATATACCCCGTAACATCACCACGCTCATGGGCACGCTCAAACTGTTTGCGCGCAAGATACAGGCGACGCTCCATCGTTTCGTGATCAGCGCTGGGCGAATCAACAATCAGAACCTGTCGAACCCTGGGCATGGTGCTGAGGGCAATCTCGCCCAGACATTCGGCCTTAACAGGCACATCCCGCCAACGTAAAACCTCTAGATCGTGCGACACCAAACACCGCTCCAACAGAGGCTCAACACGGCTCTCCTCCACAGGAAGAAGCAACATCCCAACACCCAACACCTGATCAGCTTGAATAGAAAGTGCAGCCTCGCGGACCAATAGTGACCGCGGCACAGCTGTCATTACGCCGACGCCATCACTGCTTTTACCATCCGCAGCCGTAGCACCCCGATGCGCCAACCTGCCCAAAGCCGTCAGCGCCTGCTGCAATATAGTGTGCGAAGGCACAGCATCAACGGAAGCAACAAAGCCTACACCGCAAGAATCATGGTCAAAACGCTCATCAAGCAGCGAGGAAGATGGCTTCGAGGTCAACGGAGACCTCGTGAAGGGTGTAACACGTGTTTCACCTTTAATCGAATCCATAATTCACTTTGCGTCTGGACGAACGTTGAACACTCGTCGCAACTTTCCTGAGTTTGGGAACTATTTCCAAGAAGTCAATCCCCTATGGATATTTATACATCAATAATGTATAAATATGCGTAGGCCGTTTTGTTCCGTTTCCGCAAGTCTAGTCTTATATACGAATTTAAAATAGTCGAATGGATGTTCGCCCCTCACATGAAACAGCAACGCCACCAGGCAATTCGCGAATTATTGGTTACAACTGCTATCGCCAGTCAGGACGAACTCCGGAAACGCCTGGCCAGCAAAGGCTTCCATGTAACGCAGGCCACCTTATCCAGGGACATCCACGAACTGCGACTCACCAAAGGTCATTCAGGATATGCGTTACCTAACTCACTTGATGTTGACGATTCATCTCTTCCCCACATTCGAGAAGTTCTAAAGAGCTTTGGGTTAGAAGTACGTCAAGCGCTCAACTTACTGGTACTGATGACGACAACCGGCGGCGCGCAACCGATAGCAGCCGGGATAGATTATGAAGATTGGCATGAAGTCGTCGGCACAATTGCTGGAGATGACACAGTTTTAATCATCTGCCCTGACGAACCCCAAGCAAAATTGTTGAAGGCGCGCATTGATGAATATATCGGCTAACTTGAAACACTTCAGAATCAAATCTGAGATTGAATCGGAGGGTCTACTATGAAGTTCGTCGTCAAGTTAGGCGGTGCTGCATTAGAAGACAAAGAGTTATTGCACCAATGTGGTAAAGCAATTGCAGAGCTTGTTGCTGATGGTAATCAGGTTGCAGTGGTACATGGAGGTGGGGTTCAGCTTACACGAACACTTGCCCAATTAGGAAAGAAGAGTGAGTTTGTCTCAGGTCTTAGGGTTACTGACGCGGAGACCCGTGACGCAGCACTTATGGTTTTAGCTGGCCGGGTAAACAAATCCCTGGTTGCTGCACTCGCGTCGCATGGTCAGGCTGCGGTCGGTCTATCTGGTGGTGACGGCCACGTATTCCGTGCACGGAAAAAGAAGACTACGCCCGATTTGGGCTTTGTAGGTGAAATTGCTGCTACTGATCCGAGATGGCTCGACGCAATATGGAAGATGGGAGCGGTTCCAGTGATCTCTTCCATTGCTCTTGGCTTTGATGGTGAGTACTACAATATTAACGCGGATGAAATGGCTGCTTCATGTGCTATCTGTACTAAAGCAGACACACTCGTCTTTCTGACTGATGTTCCTGGAGTAAAGGGTGCAGATGGACAGGTTATGCGGTGGCTGACACTCGCTGAGATTCCGCTTCTTGAGAAGCAACGTATCGTGTCAGGTGGGATGTTACCCAAGCTGAGCGCTTGCCGAAATGCATTGCTCCATGGGGTAAAGCGCGTACGTATCCTTCCCGCAGAGTCGGCATCATTACTCCCAGATATATGCACAACGCGTGTAAGTGATGGCACGGAGGTTATGGTTGCATGAAACTAGCATCAATACAAGCTGCAGAAAGCAAACTTCTACTTCACACTTATGATCGAAATCCATACCTCTTTGTAGGTGGGCATGGTGTCTATCTTACCGACGACCAAGGAAATGATTATCTCGACTTATTGAGCGGCATTGGAGTTAGCGCTTTAGGCTATGGACATCCAGCCATCGAGGAAGCGATTCGACTTCAATCGGGGCGACTTTTGCACACGTCGAACCTTTTCTTTCATGATGGTACTGCTGAAATAGCGCTCCGTCTGACTGAAATAAGCGGCCTAGATCGTGTCTTTTTCTGCAATAGTGGCACCGAAGCGTGGGAGGCAGCACTAAAACTAGCTCGTGCCAATGCTGGTCGTCTGCGATCTCAAGGAAAGCGTTGCGGGACTAAGTTCTTGGCACTTGAGCACAGTTTCCATGGTCGCACCATGGGGTCAATCGCAACGACACATAAAGCAAAGTACCGCGAACCTTTCGAGCCTGTGATGCCTGGCGTAGATTTTGTCAGATTCAATGATGTTACTCATTTGCGAGAACAATTCACTGACGAAATATGTGCAATATGTATTGAACCTGTTCAGGGTGAAGGGGGTATTCATCCAGTTTCTCAAGCATTCTTCAGTGCAGCACGTGAGCTATGCGATTCGTCAGGGGCACTACTTATTGCCGATGAGATCCAGAGTGGCTTAGGACGCACTGGAGAATGGTTTGCATACCAGCACTATGGAATCCAACCAGACGTGACGACAATTGCAAAGCCGATTGCAAATGGCATACCGATGGGCGCCATGCTCTGCACTAACGAGGCTGCTATGTCGGTCACTCCAGGCATGCATGGAACCACCTTTGGGGGCGGGCCACTTGCATGCGCTGTTGCTATTGCCGTAATTGATGCAATCCGTCACGATTGTCTTCTCAAGCATGTAGGCGAAGTAGGGTCGTACTTCAAGGAACAGCTCACTGCACTCGCTGAACGCCATCCATCGATAGTGGCCGTTCGGGGCTTGGGACTTATGCTAGGTGTAGAACTCAATTCATCAGAACTTGCAACTACTGTTGCCAGTCAAATGATGAGTGAGCGGATCATCCTTAACAGAACCAGCGAAAATGTTCTGCGATTCCTACCTCCTTACATACTCGAGCGTAAGCATATTGATATTGCGATTGATTCTTTAGACAGAACGTTAGCCTCGCTAACACAGCCCAACATCTCGACGGCAGGAGAGTATACCCATGGGTAGCAAAACTATAGTTATCGGTTCACGCATCGCAGAATCAGTTGCAGATGAAAGTCCTGCCACAAAGCAAACGTCGACATTGGGGATACAGTCCGACACTGCGTTTAGTGAAGCATCAAAGCGTCTCTCTGGAAGAGATTTGTGCTCCATTGCTGACCTAACCGTGCAGGAGATGGCTGCAATTATGGAGCTCACTCACGCAGTTAAGAGTCACCCTGAAGATTTTCTACATGCCCTCGATGCCAGACAAATGGTCATGTTCTTTGAAAAAGCTTCGCTCCGTACTCGGCTCACGTTTGAAGCAGCAATCAATACCCTCGGAGGCAATGCAACCTTCGTCGACCAAACACAATCTCCACTGGGAGAAAGGGAGTCGTTGGCTGACATGGCTCGTAACCTAGAGCGATGGATGAGCGTTATTGTCCTACGCACCTATGCCCACGAGACTATTACAGAGATGGCTGCGTGCTCCAAAGTCCCTGTGATCAACGCACTTTCCGATCTCGAGCATCCGTGTCAGGCTATTGCTGATTTTTTCACGCTGGAAGAGCGGTTTGGATCTGTGGAAGGACTGCGCTTTACATACATTGGCGACGGCAATAATGTCTGTCACTCCCTGATGCTTGCAGCAGCACAACTGGGCGTTCATTGCACTGTTGCTACGCCGAAGGGATTCGCGCCTAAACTTGAAATTATTCACAAAGCTATAGAAATAAGTGAAGCAACTGGTGGAAGTGTGACATTGCTGCATGATCCGGTCAAAGCTGTAACCGGTTCCGATGCCGTCTATACAGACGTATGCACGAGCATGGGTTCAGAACACGAAGCGACAAAGCGCGCTCCTATTTTCAAGCCTTATCAAGTAAACGAAGCACTGATGGCATACGCACAACCAGATGCAGTTTTCATGCACTGCCTTCCAGCCCATCGGAATGCCGAGGTGACTGATGCAGTGCTGGACGGATCACAATCTGTGGTCTTCGATCAAGCAGAAAATAGAATGCATGCCCAAAAAGCATTACTTCTGATGCTACTTGGTGGTGCAAAACGAATTTCCAATAGCAGGAGTCGCGGAATACAAGCACGTAAGCGCCCCACGCAGAGCTAATACTGCGCAAACAACTGATACTTATTCTTGGAATGAAAGAAGGAACCATGGCAGAAAAGGTAGTACTCGCTTATTCCGGTGGTCTAGACACGTCAATTATTATTCCGTGGCTGAACGAGAATTATGGTTACGATGTTATCGCGTTTATCGCTGATGTCGGACAGGGAGATGATATTGATGCGGTTGTCGCAAAGGCCTATGCAACTGGAGCCAAAAAGGCGATCGTCAAGGATCTCCGCGATGAGTTTCTAAAAGAGTACGTTTTTCCGACTGTACGCGCTGGGGCTGTGTACGAGCATAAGTATTTACTCGGAACGTCCATCGCTCGCCCTATCATTGCTAAATATCAAGTTGAGGTAGCTCTGGCAGAGGGAGCGACGGCATTAGCTCACGGTTGCACAGGTAAAGGGAATGACCAGGTTCGATTTGAGCATTGCTTTCAGGCACTAGCTCCCGATCTTAAGGTGATTGCCCCATGGCGCGAATGGACATTGAAGTCGCGTGAAGACTGTCTTGATTATGCAGAAGCCCACGGGATTGCTGTCGAAGCTAGCCGGACTAAAATTCATTCACGCGATCGAAATCTCTGGCATGTTTCTCATGAGGGTGGCGAACTGGAATCAACCGGTTATGCACCTTTGTCAACGACATGGACAATGACTCGTTCCCCCCAAGAGGCGCCAGACCATGAGGAAATTGTAGAGATCGGTTTCGAGAGAGGAGTGCCTACGTCAGTAGACGGAAAGAAGATGGCACCAGTAAGCCTTGTAGAGTTATTGAATGAGATCGGTGCACGCAACGCAATTGGACGAATTGACCTAGTCGAGAATCGCTTTGTCGGCATGAAGAGCCGCGGCTGTTATGAAACACCTGGTGGAACTCTTATTCTAAACGCACATCGCGAGCTAGAGGCATTGACACTAGATCGGGACCTCGCTCATTACAAAGAGGCAGTGTCTCTTAAGTACGCTGAATTGGTGTACTTTGGCCTTTGGTTTACACCGCTACGGGAATCACTAGATGCATTTGTAGATTCGACTCAACAGAATGTCACAGGCTCTGTGAAGCTATCGCTGTACAAAGGCAATGTATCGGTTATTTCTAGAAATAGCGATTATTCGCTATATTCTACTGATCTTTCCTCTTTCACTATGGGTGATACCTACGATCAAAAGGATGCAGCAGGGTTCATCAAAATACTCGGACTGCCAGCACGCACACGTGCACGTCTGATGAATAAGATGAAAGAGGTTACAAAGTGAAGATGTGGGCTGGGCGATTTCGCGAACCGCTTGATGAAGAGTTCGATCTCTGGCAACGGTCTTTAGCTTTTGACTGGCAGCTACTTCCACATGAAGTAGCTGCCAGTCGTGCTCACGCGCAAGCTCTAGCTGCATCTGGAATCTTGAGCCAAGATGAGTTACTCAAGATTGACAAAGCACTTGAATCGATAGCAATAGTTTATTTAGGCACTACGGGTGGACGTGCCTGGGTTACGTCTGACACAGATGCAGAGGACATCCATCATTTTGTTGAGCGTCAATTAGTTAATTATGTTGGCGATCTTGGTCTAAAGCTACACACTGGCCGCAGTCGAAACGAGCAGATTGCAACTGACCTTCGGTTGTTTATACGCGACCGAATCAGTGCGCTGAATCTGTCACTAGCTGCCTGGGCTACTTCTTTATTAGAGCAAGCTTTTTCTGCCGATGAAGCAGTAATGCCTGCCTATACCCACCTGCAACGCGCAGAACCTGTTCTGGTAGCACAGTGGCTTCTCGCTTATGTCGAGATGATTCTTCGAGATATTTCACGTTTAAATGATTGCGCAAACCGGCTCAACCGATGTCCACTCGGGTCTGGCGCAGTAGCAGGAGCTACCTTAGCACTTGATCGTACAATCGCATCCACGAGTTTGGGATTTGTAGGTCCTACTTCAAACAGTATGGATGCTACCAGTGATCGTGATTTTGTTTTGGAATATCTTCAGTGCCTAACACTGATTGGACTTCACGCGAGCCGATTTGCTGAAGAGATCACGCTATTTGCAACAGCTGAGTTTGGGTTTGTTGAGCTTCCAGAGGCATTTTCAACTGGGTCGAGTGCTATGCCACAAAAGAAGAATCCAGATCTGACTGAGCTGATCCGTGCCAAAGTTGGACGAATTCATGGTGCCACTGAAACAGTAACACTCCTGCTAAAGGGGTTACCGCTTGCTTACAACAAGGATATGCAGGAGACACAGGAACCAGTATTTTCAGCAACTCAACAGTCGATACAAACTGTTGTTCTGCTAAGTCGGTTTACCAAAGCTCTTACTTTCAAACTAGATCGAATGCGTGCCGCCTGTGAAACTGGTTATTTGAATGCCATGGCTGCGGCCACGTATCTGGTACACAAAGGTGTTCCGTTCCGCAAGGCGCATGAAAAGATTGGAAATGCTGTACGGTTAGGCCTTGAAACTGGTCGGGAACTAGCTGATTTGAGTTTGGTCGAGTTACGACAGTTTGGGGAGGAGTTTGACGAGGATTTCTTCGCAGCTATTACTATTGAGGCTACTCTTGACTGTCATGATGTGATCGGTGGGACTGCGCGTAAGCGAGTACATGCCGCACTAGCTGATGCCAAAGAGAGAGTTGAGGCACTCGCAAAGTACGACGCAGGAAGAGCCAATGTTCACGCCTAGCCAATTGAGTCCAGTAAGCGAATCTACCTCTTCGTCCCGTATACGAGTTGGTGGGGCCGCAGTGAGAAAGGCCAAGCTGCAGGATGCTGTGAATATCTTCGAGTTGGTCAATTCACTATCTGGCGACGGTACGTTGCTGCGTCGGAGCTACGCCGAAATCTGCGAAAATGTCCGTGACTTTGCAGTTGCTGAGTCTGAAAGCGGGGTATTTCTGGGCTGTGGCGCACTCCATCTGTATGGACCACATCTGGCAGAAGTGCGGTCTATCGTTGTAAAGCCCGAGGCTAAGGGGCAAGGTGCTGGAGGGAAATTACTACGGTCTCTGCTTGATGAGGCTGAAACGCAAGGGGTTAGTGGTGTATGCCTTTTTACGCGTATTCCGGACTTTTTCTTTCATTTTGGCTTCAGGGTGGTGGATCGGACTGTGCTTCCGGACAAGATTTACAAGGATTGCCAGACTTGTCCTCGGCTGTATGCTTGCGATGAAGTGGCGATGGTGCGTGGATTAGTGCCTAAAATGGCGGTTTTAGGGCCTAGTAAGATACCGGAACCTGAGTTGGTGAAGCTGCAGACGGGGACTATTTCGGGTACAAAGTAGCTATTTTCTGGAATTTTTGGTGGTAAATCGCATGCATGATTAGGCTTTTTGTGTGGCAAAGGTGGTGAATTTACCTCTGCTTTGCAGAATGGCCTGATTGCTGTGCGATTGGGTGCTACCAGGCGTGGAAGTAGCCCTCTCGCTGAGCCAGGTCTACATGGGTTTGAAACAGGTCGCTGAGAGTGGCAGCGGTCAGCAGGTTGGCTTTTGGACCGTCGGCGGTGATGCGTCCGTTTTGCATCATGAGGATGCGGTCGATCTCGGGGATGATATCGGCGATGTGGTGGGTGATGAGCAGGATGCCAGTTCCCTGCTGCGCGAGTTTGCGGAGCAGGTTACGCAGATCGGTCTGGGCGGCCAGGTCGAGGGCATTGGAGGGTTCGTCGAGGAGCAGCATGCCGGCGGAGGCTACCAAGGCGCGGCCTATCAGGATACGGCGCTGTTGGCCTGCGGACATTTCGCCTACGGGCTTGGCAGCGAGGTTGGCTGCATCGATCTGATGGAGAACTTCGGTGGCGCGAGCTCGCATGTCGGGGGTTACGGTGAGATTGGGCCAGATGGTGGAGCTGGAGAAGAAGCCGGTGAGGATGGCGTCGAGCCCGTTGATCTGCAGGAACGGCCTGCCGGGTAGATCTGACGAGACTACGCCTAAACGCTTCTTGAGTTCGGTGAGATCCCAGCGTTCCCGGCCGAAGATGCTGACCCTGGTTTCGGGCCGGGCAAGCGGGTAGCACTCGCAGGTGATGGTCTTGATGAGGGTGGACTTGCCGCAGCCGTTGGGTCCGAGGATGGCGATGTGCTCACCGGCGTTGATCTGCAGGTTGATATCGTGCAGTACGGTGGCGTTGCCACGCGCGACGTTCACGTGCTGCAGGTGGAGAAAGTTGGCCATGCTTTTCAGAGTAAATGCTTTGCCTGGAGTTGCAGCAGCAGAGGAGATTCCCGTGTTGTGGAGTGACGGGATGCGAGAGTTGGCAGGCATGCCGGGCTGGACGAAGAGGTCATCCCCGCTCAATTAAAACGAGGAGAGCCAAAGGCTCTCCTCGCATGGTCAAACAGATGCTCGTTGACTAGTTGCCTTCGTTGTCGTCGTCATCATTGTTCTTGCGCTTATCGCTGCAAGAGAACAGGTCCGTCATTACTTTGACGTTGCTGTCACAGGCGTGATTGAGGCAAGGGATTCCGAAGCCCGCTTCGATTGAGCGAAGCAGGGAGTAGTGGGTGTAGTGAACGTTGCTCTGCAGGCCACGCGAACCGTAGTTGGTGTCGACGATGAGCAGTACCTGGTTGGTTTCGGGAGCAGCGGAGTAGTCGTTCTCGTCCCAGAGGATGACGATGGCATTGCGGCCCTCGCTCCAGGCTGGGGAGGCTTTGATGGCCTTTACGATACGCTCGACTTCGACGTCACCGCGCTTGATGAGAGCGGGGTTGAGTCCAGCCTGCGTGCCATTGGAGTTGGGATCGTAGTTGCAAAACGCACCTGCGTTACCACGACCGTGCTGATCGTTGCACTGGTTGGGCGCGATGAAGGAGAAGGAAGGGACATGACCCGTGGCGAGGTCGGCAAAGAGGCCGCGCTGACCTTCAAAGCTGACGATGTTGCGAAGGCTGTTGTTCGGATCGTAGCCTTCCTCGATATCGCGGAAGTATACGAATGGATTGTGCTTCGCGGCATAGAGATCCACTAAGTCGTTGGAGGTAAGCG
>DAICZO010000144.1 GCA_027311125.1 Acidobacteriaceae bacterium | reverse complement strand
GGGGTGGATCGGCTGGCGTGTGGATCGTGAATAGAATGGCGAAGGGCGTGAAGATCGGGGTGGCGATCCTGACGATCCTCGCTTGCGCGCTTCTTGGGCTGAGCGCGTCAGCTTGGTATACCGTACGCAATCCGGACCGGTATGTCCCTGATGCCGTCGCCTACCTGCAACGGAAGACTGGATTGCAGATTGAGATCCAGCATGTGTCGGTTCGGCTGCTGCCGCTGTCGGTGCGCCTCTATGGCGTTGCGGTAAAGAACCCGAAGCCCTTTCCGCCAGGATACTTTCTGCAGGCGCCCGAAGTGGATGCGGCGATTCCCTGGATGCCCCTGCTCCACGGCAACGTCGCGATTCACTCGCTGGTCGTCGAAAAGCCCGTCATCCATCTGATCTCCGATCCTGACGGCCTCTGGAATTTTCAGGATCCCTCCCGTGCAAATACGGGGCCGGCGAGGTTCTCGATGGGAACCATCTCCAGTCTTCAGATCAAGAATGGAACGTTATATGGCTCCGGTCTGATCGATCCCTCGGACGCACCCGGCCCGCTTGTTTTCACAGCCGAAAACTTCTCCGGAGAAGTGGAACAACTCAATGGGAACGCCGCGAAAGATGCTTCTCCCAGGACCAGTATTGTCGGTAGCCTGACGGTGGGGACGGTCATTTTTGGACGCATCCAACTTCGGGAGATTCATTCGCAAGTCCAAATCGAACCCGCGCAGTTTACGTTCAAGAACTTTGCGGCCAATACGTATCGCGGCAAGGCCGCCGGAGATTTCACCTTCGACTTCTCCGGCATTCAGACGCGCTTCAACACCGACCTGCGGGTGAGCGGGGTCGGCATCAACTACCTGCTGGCGGAGTTTGAAGCTGGCCAGCCGAAGATCACGGGCATGATGGAAGCGGACATGAAGCTCAACGGAATCATCGAGCACTCCGCCAATCCCCTATCGGGAATCCATGGGACAGGCCACTTCAACATCCGAAAAGGCGAAATCACCGCCCTGAATGGGAACAAGAACATGGCGCAGATGGCACGCTTCCGCGATCCCGGCACGAGCTCTTTGCCAATGGCGGCGTTTACTTCCTTCCGTGGAGACCTGGACTTGAATCGGCAGCAGATCTTCAGCCGGCAGATCAACGTCGATTTCTACGGGATTGACGTGAATGGCTCGGGAAGCGTTGACGAACTGAACAGCCAGCTCGACTACAAAGGCAACGCCACGATCGAGACGAAGCAGGGCCTTTTCGTCAGCACGTTTGCGCGGCTGTTCAAAGGCGCCGACTCGCAGCACGGAAGGCTGGTCTTCCCTCTTCGGATCACGGGGACGGTGAACAATCCGAAGTGTACGGTGGTGGATTGAATCCGCTGCCAACAGAAAACCGGTACAGGTTCGATGAGCGTAAGACTCCCACCTCGGTCTCGCGGCTCAACAGGGCTGAATGAGTGCTAAAACGCCGAGAGACTGATGAGCCTTGATTGGCAGTGCAAGGGGTCTTGAGACGAACGAAAGTTCCATGTGAGGCGAAGTAGACGAGGCCAAACACGCTGAGCGGACTAGACCTTTGCGGGGATGGGGTCTTCGACTTTGTCGCCTTCGCCGGGGGCGAGGAAGAGGTTGGCTTCGAGGCCATGCTGGCGGTCGTAGAGGTCCCGGTAGCGGCCCTGGAGGTCGTAGAGGGATTGGTGGGTTCCGCGTTCGACGATCTGGCCTTGTTCTACTACGAGGATCTGGTCGGCTCGGCGGATGGTGGAGAGGCGGTGGGCGATGACGAAGGTGGTGCGACCCTGCATGAGGAAGTTGAGGCCGGACTGGATGAGGGCTTCGGACTCGGAGTCGAGGGAGCTGGTGGCTTCGTCGAGGATGAGGATGCGGGGGTCGGCGAGGATGGCGCGGGCGATGGAGAGGCGCTGGCGCTGGCCTCCGGAGAGCTTGACGCCGCGCTCGCCGACGATGGTTTCGTATTTCTCGGGGAAGCGCTCGGCGAACTCGTCTACGCGGGCGATGCGGCAGGCTTCCATGAGCTGGGCTTCGGTGGCCTGGGGGCGGGAGAAGAGGATGTTTTCGCGGATGGACCCGTCGAAGAGGAAGGTCTCCTGGAGGACGACGCCGAGTTGCTGGCGGTAGCTGGAGAGGCGGATGGTGGCGAGGTCGATGCCGTCGATGAGGACCTGGCCGCCGGTGGCGGTGTGGAAGCCGCAGATGAGGGAGATGATGGTGGATTTGCCGGAGCCTGAGGAGCCGACGAGGGCGGTGACGGAGCCGGGTTTGGAGTTGAAGGTGATGCCGTGGAGGACGGGTTTGCCGGGCTCGTAGGAGAAGGTGACGTTGTTGAAGGCGACGTCTCCGTGGATGGTGGCGAGGGCGTGGGTGCGGTGTGGCTCGGAGTCTTCTTCCTGCTCGGAGAGGATTTCGGTGGTGCGGTCGAGTCCGGCGACGGCCTCGGTGAGCTGGGTGCCGATGGAGACGAGCTGGACGATGGGGGCGATCATGAAGGCGAGGAACATGACGTAGGTGACGTAGCCGCCGGTGGTGAGGGTTCCGCGGACGACCTGGTGGGCGCCGAGGAACATGACGAGCGCTCCGACGACGCCGAGGACGGCGGTGGAGGCGAGGGACATGAGGGACTGGGCGGTGAGGGAGGAGATGACGTTCTGGAGGAGGCGGTTGGCTCCGGTGGCGAAGGTGCGGGCTTCGCTGTCCTCGGCGTGGTAGCCCTTGACGACGCGGACGCCGCCGAGGGATTCGGTTAGACGGCCGGTGACTTCGGCGTTGATCTTGGCGCGTTCGCGGAAGATGGGGCGGATAGTTTTGAAGGCGCGCTGGAGGATGAGGCCGAAGACGAGCAGGATGACGAAGGTGACGAGGGTCATCTGCACGGAGAGCTTGATGAGGTAGCCGAAGGCGAAGAGGGCGGTGAGGACGCCGCCGAAGAAGTCGATGACGCCGGTGCCGATGAGGTTGCGGACGCCTTCGACGTCGGTCATGATGCGGGCGACGAGGGTTCCGGTGCGGTTTTCGTCGTAGAAGGAGACGGGCAGGCGTCCGATGTGGGCCTGGACCTTCATGCGGAGTTCGGCGATGAGGCGCTGACCTTCTTTGGAGAGGAGCTGGGTGAGGGTGAAGGAGGTGACGCCCTGGAGGATGGTGGCGGCGACGACGATGCCTACGATGATGGGCAGCAGGTTGAGCTGGTGCTTGCCCATGACGTTATCGATGAGGTACTTGGTGGAGGCAGGCAGGACGAGGCCGCTGGCGCGGTTGATGATCATGAGGAGGAAGCTGCCGCCGAGGAGGAGACGGCGCGGTTTGACTAGCTTCCAGACCTCGGGCATGACTTTTTTGAGCTTGGGCTTGGGGCGTGCGGCGGTGAGCTCGGCGGTGGTGGCGCGGCCGGTGCCACGGGAGGGACGGTCGACGGACTTCATTCCGCCGCCAAAGCTGGATGGACCATAGGAAGCAGACATATTAGCTCAAGTGTACGCCCCGGCGGGGGTGGTCTGGGCGATGGGAGGGCCGCTGCTGGGCGTTCAGCGGCCCGGATTGGGATTAGATGAGGCGGGCGCGGCGGGCGGCGATGAAAGAGCGGACACAGAGCAGGACGTAGATGAGGCAGAGGGTGCCCATGATGGTCTGGATTCTGGCGGCGTCGGGACGTGCGACGAGGTGTCCGGTGGCCATGCGGATGGTACCGATGATGCCGGGGATGGTGCCGAGGAAGCCGAGGAGACCGACGGTGACGGCGATGTGCATGAAGAGCATGCGGCGTTTGGCGTCGGGGGTGTTGGCGAGGGCTCCGAAGATGATGAGGAGGAGACCGAAGAGCGCGGGGATGAGAGTGTGGGGATGGTGTCCGAGGGTGGCGAAGGCGAAGGCGCTGAGGAGGAGGAGCAGGAAGCCGAAGACGATGGTGAGTTTAGCCATGGGTGATGCCTTTCTGTTGCGCTGTTGAGGTTTATTAGAACAGGTTGCATGGAGGGGCTGGCGGCTCAGGCGGACTTTGATGGGGCTTTGGCGAGGGATTTTTTGACGCGGCTGGAACGGAGGAGCTGGTGCCAGTCTTTCTCGGTCTGGTCGGCGTACTGGCTGGCGAAGGTGGCGACGGCCTGGTCGAAGCGGGGGGAGTTGCCGAGGTATCCGGCGAGGACGGCGGGATCGCCGGAACGGGCGTGGCCGCGCGCGAGCATTTCGCCGCAGACAACGGCGTATTCGAAGAGGGCGGAGGATTTGAGGTTGGCCAGGTTGACGGAGGCTTTGTGGTCGTTGAGCTGGCGGACGAGGTAGTGGCGACCTTCAATGGTGGTCCAGCCGAGGAAGGGGTCGGACTGAAGCTGCATGGCGCGTTCGCCCTCGACGACGCGGCGGCCCTGATGGATTTTGCGGCGGGCGGAGGCGAGGTAGGGAGCGTAGGCGGAGTGGGTCTCCTCTTTGACCTGGAGGAAGAGGGGGTCCTGGGGGCCGTTGCCCTGGAGGTAGATGCAGTAGTCGCTGAGGCCTACGGAGCCGGTGCCGACGACTTTGAAGGCGACGTCGATGGGACGGTACTGGGTGAAGAAGTGGCGACGCTCGGGCAGGAGGCTGTCGACGTAGGGGGTGAGGGCGTCGAGGACGAGGCGGGCGGTGGCGCTGTTGACGTGGGTGAGGACGGGAGGATTGGATTTGAAGCGGCGCTCGTG
>DAICZO010000140.1 GCA_027311125.1 Acidobacteriaceae bacterium | reverse complement strand
CATCCATCCGCAGCAACGACGCCAGGTTCTCACCCTTCGCCGCCTCCGCTCCCTTGGCCGTCGCTGCTGCGGCGGTACTGCCGACACTGGCCTCCTCCTCTGCAACCTGTGTGTCCTCCCCCGCCTTCGGTAGCCGCCGTGCAATCAGGGCGACTCCCACCGCCATCACCACAAACGACAGCTTCGGCAGGCCTGGAATCATAGCCAGGCCCAGCAGCACACCACAGGCAATCCACAACGTGTTCCGTCCACGCAGCAACTGGGTTCCCAGCTCGTCGTTCAACGAACCCGCCGATGAGGCCCGCGTCAACACCATGCCGCCAGCAATCGACACCAGCAGACTGGGAATCATCGTCACCAATCCATCCCCTACCGTCAGAATCGTGTAGGTCTTCACCGCTGTTGCCAGGTCCGCGCCCTGCTGCAGCACTCCGATCAGCAACCCCGCAACAATATTGATTCCTGTAATCAAGATCGTCGCCAGCGAATCGCGTTGATTGAACTTTGCCGCACCGTCCATCGCCCCATAGAACTCAGCCTCGCGGGCAATCGCCTGGCGACGCTTCCGTGCACCCTGCTCATCAATCAATCCGGCATTCATATCCGCATCGATCGCCATCTGTTTGCCCGGCAGCGCATCCAGAGTGAACCGTGCTGTAACCTCCGCCGTGCGTACCGCACCATGGCTTACCACCAGAAACTGGATAGCCACCAACGCCAGAAACAACACGAAGCCCACGACATAATTGCCGCCCACCACAAACTGACCAAAGGCTTCAATCACTGCGCCAGCAGCATGGGTTCCCTCATGACCGTGCAACAGAATCCTGCGACTGGAGGCCAGATTCAACGACAACCGAAACAACGTCAGCAACAGCAGCAGTGTCGGAAATACGGAAAAATCCACCGCCCGCCGCACCTGCACCGCCGTCAGAAACACGATCACCGACGCCGTAATCGAAGCCGCCAGCAGAACATCCAGCACCACACTCGGTACCGGAATAATCATCACAAACACCATGCTGATCGCCGTCACCGGCAGCAGTAAAACCCGCAGCTTCGAGCCCATGTCGCCGCTCTGCCCACCTACCGTCGTTTCACTCACATCCCACCTCCAAAGCCCTGCAACCCCATCGCGGTAGACACCGGCTGCGCTGCACGCAATCGCATCGCCTCCATCTGTCTCTCCCGACGCATCCGCTCTTCCATCTTTTGTCGATACAGATAAGCCAGAATCCCCGCCACAGCGGCATACAACTCATAAGGAATCGACTGCCCCGGCTCCACGGATCGGTACAAACTCCTTGCCAGTGGCGGATTCTCAATCATCGGAATCCCCAGCCACCGAGCCTCTTCGCGAATCTCGGCTGCCAGCAGATCACGTCCCTTGGCCAGCACCGTCGGGGCCTGCATCGTCTCAAAGCTGAACTCCAGCGCAACCGCATAGTGGGTCGGATTCGTAATCACCACACTCGCTCGGCTCATGTCCGCCTTCACCTTTCGTCGACGCATCGCAGCCTGTATCTGGCGAATCTTTCCTTTGATCTGCGGATTGCCCATGGCGTCGCGCATCTCATCACGCATCTCCTGCTTGCTCATCATCAGCCGCTGATTCCAGCTCCTCCACTCCATCGCATAGTCCAGCGCAGACCACGCCAGCGTCACCCATGCGGCATCCACCATCAACCCATACGCCGTGGAGAACATCGCTGGCAGCCGCAACAGACTCATCACCGGCATTGGCAACATAAGCTCCTTGATTGCACTCCACCCCACCACCACCATCACCGTCGCAGGCACCAGCGACTTCACAATCCGCGTGACCGACCTCAGACTGAACAGATTTCCTACGTTCGTCACCACGTTCAACCGACTGAACTTTAGCTCCAATGCCTCCGGATGGATCGACACGCCTCCACCCTGAGCCACCCCAGCCGAGAGTGCTCCAGCAAAGCTCGCCGCCATCACCAGCGCAACCGGCACCAGCGCAGGCATCACCGATCGGCGTATCGCCTCCTGCCACGGCATCTCGCCCTCTCCATGTAACACGGTTGCCGCTCGAACACTCTCGACGTACACCTTTCCCCAAATGGAAACAAAGCCCTGCGACATCGCCCCCAGCATCAACATGCCCCCAAGCATGGCAATCGCCGAGAGCAACTCGCGGCTCCGGACTTGATCACCCTTCTCCTTCGCCTTCTGCTTCCGTTGCGGTGTGGCTTGCTCCGTCCCCTTCTCGCTCATGGCCTCACCAACGTACCTTCTGCGGCATGCAACAGCGCGATAAAGTGCCGTTCAATCCAGGCCGGCCATACCGCCAGGCTGCCGATCAACACCACATACGAGATCATCGTCTTCGCCGGAATTCCAACGATCATTGCGGGCAACTGCGGCGAAAGCCTCGCCACCACGGCCACCGTAACCTCTACCGTCAAAGCAGCAGCGAGTACCGGTGCCGATAGTTGCAGCCCTGCAAGAAATATCCCGCCGGCCATCGTCACCAGCGCAGCCGCACTCTTCACATCCATCACCCCATGTCCTACCGGTGCCACCGCAAAACTCCGCACCACCGCAGCCAACAACGTCCTATCTAGCCCGCTTCCAATAATCACCAGCAGCCCCAGCCAGTTCAGCATCTGACCCAGCACCGGTGTCTCAACTTTGGAGTTGGGATCCAACAGGTTCACCAGCGAAAAACTAAACTGCATCCCCAATACGGCTCCTGCAAACATCAATGCCTCATTCAGAAACGAAAGCGACATACCAAACATCAAACCCACTCCCAGTTCACCAAGCACCGACTTCATCTCCAGAACCGCATGGGCACCCGGTACAGCAGCAACAGCAGGAGCGAGAAGCACAGTGATCGCAATCACCAACCCAGCCTTGATACGTGGTGCCACCGCCGCCGAAGAGAATAGGGGTGCAAATACCATCAACCCGCTCAGCCGGACCATCACCAGCATCGCGGCACTCAGGTACTGCGGCCACTCGGAGATGAGCGAACTTGCTTCATGCGTCATGACAGTTAGCCCAGGTAACGATGAAAATTGCTGAAGAGATGCAGTGTGTAGTTCACCAGGCGATGAACCGTCCACGGCAACGTAACCATCGCCACAACAAAGACAGCGACCAGTCGTGGCACCGCTGTCAACGTCTGTTCCTGAACGCTGGTCAAGGTCTGCGCCAGACTCACCAGCAAACTAATCAACGCTGCAGAGACCAACAATGGCGCGCTCAGTATCATCGCCTCCACCAGTAACTTCCGCATCAGCTCCACTGTCTGGTCCGGTCCCATAGCACCCTGCTCTCTCTTAGAAACTCTTAATCAGTTGGTCGGCCAGCAGATTCCAACCATCCACCATCACAAACAACAGGATCTTCAGCGGGGTCGAGATAACGACCGGAGGCAACTGCATCATGCCAATCGAAGTCGTTACACTCGCGACCATCAAATCCACTAGAAGAAAAGGCAAAAACAGAACTGCCCCAATCTGAAAACCTGCCTTCAACTCACTCAAAATGTAAGCCGGAACCACCACTTGTATCGGCAGATCCTCCCTGGTCTGTGGACGTGCAGTCATGCCCGCAGCAGCAAACACTGCAAGATCCTTCTCGCGCGCATAGCGCAGCATGTACGTCTTCACCGGCCTCACCCCCAAATCCATCGCTTCGGCTCCGGTCACCGTGCCTGCCTGGTAAGGCGTAATCGCTTGCTGTTCAACCTGTAACAGTACTGGTTGCATAAGAAACCAGGTCATCATCAAAGCCAGCCCCATCAACACCTGGTTCGACGGAGCAGTCTGTGTCCCCAACGCCTGTCGAAGAAAATGAAACACCACCAACAGCCGCACCAGCGGCGTCATCGTTAACAACAGCGCAGGTATCAGTGTGAGCAGCGTCAGCCCCACCACAATGGACCACGGCACACTCTTATTTTGCGACAGCTCAGCGGCGATAGACTCCTTCTTATCCGCATCAGTCGGCATCTTAGCCTTATCGATCACATGACGGGCTGGTCTCGCGAGAGACTTGTTCGCAGATCCCCCACCTGCCCCGCGCTTCACCCAATATGAGTTCCCTCCACCCGCATCAACCCGCGCCAACGCAGGGGTTCTCGCCTCCGCACCTGCCTGCGCTACAGAGCACAGCATCAGCAGCAACCCAAGTATCAGCAGCCTGGACGAGTCGATCATAGATAGCCTCCCGTACTTGCATTTGGCGCAGGTGCGGTCCCACACAAGGGCACAATCGCGTCCACACTCTCCGCTCCGACACCCACCAGGTAGCGCTGCCCGTCACACACCACCAGCATCAACTGGCGCTTCGTCCCCAACGGTAAGGTCTCAACCAACTCCATCTGTGCTGGCACTCTCGTACCCGACCAGTTACGACTCCGATACAGCCTTATCAGCCAGCCCGCCAGACCTTTACCATCGCTAACCGCTGCCCGCGTCGTCGTCCTCAACGTCTCTGTTCCTGTCTGCATCCTTAACTCCCGAATAACAACAACTCGTTCTGTGCTCCCGTCCGCTACGCCAGACGAGTAAGCCTCACACCGATCACTTGTTCGATCACCTCAAACTCGCACCAGCCCAGCTTCACCTGTCCTGTCGCCAAAGGCAGATCTTCGGTATGGGCCCACTCACTTCCAAACACCTGCCCGACGCTCAGCCCAAGCAGATTCTTAACCGTGAAACTGCTCAGGGGAATCGAGACCGTCAGGTGTACCGGAAGTTGCGACAACACCGGCCACGCGTGATGCCGTTCGATCGGCAACGTAGGCTCAAGCATCTGTTGCGTAGCTCTACCGGCCAGTGCCAGCGGCGCTGCTAATGTCGTCGTAGCCACTTCACTCATAGCGCTCTCCCGTCACCGCTGCACTAGAAATTCAGCAAAGTAAATATCCAACACTGGAACGTCGTTATTGCGTTTCTTCAGTGCGTCCTTCAATGCATCCTTTAGTACGCCCTTTCCATCTACAGCCAGCAAGGCCTCGGCGTTCTGACGTCCCAGCACATCCAGAACCGTATCGCGTAGTGCCGCGTCAGGCTTCGCTACGCCATTGCCTTCCTTTGGCTTTTCTTCTGCTGGCTTCACGCCCTTTGGTTGCTCAGGATCGGCAACTTTCAATGTCACAGCTATGCGCAGATAAGCCTTGCCCCCCGCATCAGCCAGGTTCACCACCATCGGCTCCAACTCCACCGTATGACTCAGAATCTTCACCGGCTCAGACTTGGCAACAGTCGCTTGAGCTGTACGTGCAGTCGGCAGCGCCAGCTTGCCGCTGCGTATCAGGTAGTAGCCAATCCCACCCAGTAGCAGGACGGAGATCACAATCGCTGCCAGAATCGCAAGTAGAAGTGGAATCAGTGCTAGCTTCGATGCGCCCCCCTGTGTGGGCGCCTCTAACGTTGGGGTCGGTGATGTAGTTGCCATAGTCCCTGCATCTATTGCAGGTATGTGGCCAACCAACACTCGGTAGAGATAAGAAGATCCACACAGACCCCTGATTTCGTCTCTGGGTAACAACGGAAACGAGGAGTGCAGCGAATTGGAGTATCACTCTCCAACCTGCACTCCCCGTTCTATGCGCTGTTCTATGGTCAGCGAATCAGCGGTTACCGAATCATGCCGATCACATCTTGCGCTACCGTATCGAATGTCGTCACTGTCTTGGAGTTGGCTTCAAACGCACGCTGGGCAACAATCAGATCAGAGAACTCCGTAGAGATGTTCACGTTCGACTGTTCCAGTGCACTATCCTGAATCGTAGCCCGTCCACCTGCACCCGCAACGCCAAAGCTTGCCAGCCCCGACGCCGCTGTGGTCACGTAGTTGTTATTGCCAGTCAATGTAAGTCCTTGCTCATTTGCCACCGAGGCCACGGCGACCTGCCCAATGTTCGCTGTCTGCCCATTGCTGAATGTAGCCGTGATCAGGCCCGTAGAATCGACCGCAAAGCTCTGGTAGATGCCACTCGCAAATCCATCCTGACTGCTGGCCGTTGTCGTAGATGCCGCTGTCGATTGACTGATCGTCGGATTACCGCTGGTATCGAACAATTTCCAATTGAAGCTGAGGTTGCTGGCTCCATCCGTCAAACCACCAAAGGCAATCCCGGCCACATTCGACGATGGCGCGGTTAGCGTACCTGCTGCATTGAAGGTGAGCGTCCCCGTATTTCCACTGGCAGTAGCGGCATCAGCAGTAGGCAAGGTCACAGCATAGCCCCAGGCATTGGCACCCGTCTTCGTGTACGTCACGGTCGCCACATGGCTCTGACCCAGCGAGTCGTACATCGTCAGTGGCGTAGCGAACTGCGTACCAACCGTTGCACCAGCATTCAGATTCGCCGTAATGGAAAAGCTCTGCGTCGCCTTTGCTGACTCTGTCGATCCGACTGGCAACGTCAACGGCGACAACGTTGTATTACCACTCACCACGCCATTCACCGCAGGATATCCCATCACCTGTGCGCCATCGACTGTAGTCAACGTTCCTTGCGAACTCAACTGAAAGTTGCCTGCGCGCGTCAACGATTGCACCCCGCCCTGCTGCACTACAAAGAATCCATCGCCACTCAACGCCATGTCTGTCGCATTGCCGGTTGTCGAAAGGCTACCCTGCCCATAACTCGTAGCCGTACCGGAGACCTTGGTTCCAACACCCACCTGCAGCGCATTGTTCGAACCCGACGTACCTATCTGCTGATAAAACAGATCTTCAAACGTAGTGCTCTGCTTCTTGAATGCAGTGGTGTTAAGATTCGCTAGATTATTGCCAACCGTATTCAGTTCTACTGAATCGGCCTGCAGGCCCGTCAAAGCAATTGAAAATGATCCCATTGTTCTTCTCCTTGATGATCGTGATCGTTAGTTGAACATTGCAGCAGCAGAATTGCAGAGTCTCTTTGCGTCTAAAGCCCCGTCAATGACTGCAACATCGCGGTCAGATGGCCCAGGCCGGAAACAGCGGGTGTCGTGGCAGAAACTGCCGGAGTCGGTGCCGTCACTGGCGCCGTAGGTGTTGGAGTTGTCGTAGTAGGCGCCGTAACTGGTGCAGTCGTTGTCGTACTCTTCGAAGGCTCGATCGTCGTCAGTCCCTGGTTGATCTGCATCAACTGTTGCAGGCTATTCACTCCCACCAATTGTTGGATGTAAGCGTTCGGATCGGTAGGTTGAGTCGGATCCTGATTCTTTAACTCACTCACAAGCAACGTTAGAAAATCACTCGAGGTGATTGTCGCCGCACCCGTAGTTGCCGTTGTCGACGTGCCGGTCGAACTCGTTGTGCCAGAAGTGGGAACACTGCTACTCGTCTTGGCTGTGACCTGTCGCGTCGCCAGGGCCGTCGCTACCTTCGCCGCGGCCAAGGCGCTGACTGGTCCGTTTATATTCATCTGCAATGCATCCATATTCATCCCCTTCTCTTTCCGTTGCTAAACTCTTACGTTCAACCAACTGCCACTCCCGCTACTTCGGAGGAGGCGTCCGGCATCTGTCATTCCACCCGTCAACGTGTTGTCCTGTTCCGCTCCATCGCTGCCGCGTGTAAGCGGGTCAGCTAACCCTGATAACGCGCCTCCTTGATGCTTCTGACCACTCTGCGCATCAGCAGCGCTTCCGTTGCTGCCCTGTCCTGTGTCCAGTCCAGGAGTCGAACTCCGTTCTGTCACCAATGGCTGAACGGCCACATGCTCCGCCTCGAGAAACCGAGTCAAGCCTGGCAACTCCCGATGTAACATCTCCTGCCCACTCAAGGATCTCGCCGACAACGTCGCATGTACCAGCCCGCCGTCATCTAACTCAGCACGAATCTTCACCCAACCGTGAGCACCATGTGGCAACCCCACTTCCAGCGCAGAGCTGCTTGTCTGTAGTACAGCGTGATTCACGCCTTCGCCAGAGTAGACCGCGTTCTCCAGTAAGGTAGTGTTAGGCTCCGCACGATGCTGCTGTATCGGAGTCTCCGGCGAAGATGTATTCGATGCGTGCACAGGCAAGTTCATTGGCAAAGGACTAGCTTGCCCAACTACGGTCACGGGAGACATCTGCGCAACCGAACCATTTGCAGACGCACCATCAATTACTGTTGTCTTCGCTAACAGTAGATCCTGAGTAGCAGCGCCTTGCTTACCATCCTCGCTGACCATGACAGCTCCACTTACAACTGGATGCTGCAACGCAATTCCCGGTACTCCCATAGCTACATCAGGAGTCCTTCCGGAACTACTTGTTGGCTCCTTCGCCATCTTGCCCTTCGCCCCGGAATTAGCTGGAATAATAAAGCTATTCGTTGACTTGAAATCAGATAAGCAAGGTGGCAGTTGATTGGTTCCAAATCTAAGATTAGGCAATGAGGCGGGAAATTCACTTCTCATAACAGTCGGCTGTAATACTTCATGTACCACTGCTACCGCATGAGCCGAAGGATGCTTGGCTGGTTCACTATGCTTAGGGCCAATAGGAGTAGCCACAGCAGAATGCCTCAATGGAGTGCTCACACCTGCGGTAAGACTTGAGTTAGTAGGAATTACAGCAGAGTCTGTCTTCGCACTTATCGACAGCATAGTATCGGGCTGCTTCGGCGACATGACGTTATTTCGACTGCAAGACAAAGTCATGTCCGCACTCGGTAGTGTGCGGTAATCAAGACTAAGAATCGCAGGTGCTTTATCGCTCGCCACTGGAGTTGAAGTAAGAGTGGAGACAGCAACAGTGGGTTTTACTGGTACTGGTACGATCTTCTGGCTTGCTACGCCTATCGTCGACCCATGTAACGCTTCAAGTCGTGAGGCGAACGTCACCGGTGTTTGACCGACGACCCTGATCATCTTCGGCGACTGACCCAGGCCTACCCCGTGCGGGCTCTCACCTGGACCAATCGATATCTCATTCAGTCCAACGCTCATACCCTGTGCAGTTGCACCTGCGTGGCCATAGTTGAATGGATAAGGATTAGGAACACTTCATACAGCAACCTGTGTCAGTGCCGCTGGAGGGATAACCAGTGTTTGCGGCCGAGAAAGCGATCATCCGATCTCGCCTGCTCAAAGCGAGCCTCAGCCGTAACGGCCTGCAGTCGCATCTCATCCACAATCCGCTTCAGTTGTTCGCTGCGTTGTTTGCCTTGAATGTACTCGGCATTGGCGATATCAAACTGGTCAAATTCAACTAGTCGACGCTCTGCCAAGGCAGCAATATCTCGGTGCGCAACGAGTGTCGTTACTTCAGCTACCCGCCAATCAAGGGTGTTCTCCACTTTAAGTGCCAGGCGCCCGTCATTAAATGCCTCAGCAAGGAAAGACTCTCGCCGCTCGATCTCCATCTCAGTCGCACGCAGACGCATTGTCGCAACTTCCAGATCGTACGCACGCGCTTCGACCATCACCGCATATAACGCCGCTACTCGTTGCATTGATCGCAGCTTCGACAACATGTCAAATATCCAGACCGATGAATCGCGCAATAGACTCCTGCATGGACGGCGTCTCCCGACTCCGCTGCTGCAGATAGCTTCGCAGCCGCGGCATCGCTTCGATAGCACGATCCAGTGCGACATCCATTCCTGCTTTGTACGCTCCTATGCGAACCAGATCTTCCTAGCGTGCATGCGTTGCCAACAACTGTCGCGCCAGCATGGCCTTGTTCAAATGTTCATCCGTCGTTACTGCTGGCATCAGTCGACTCAGTGAATCCAGAATATCCACCGGAGGATAGTGACCTGCCGATGCCAGCGCACGCGACAACACCACATGTCCATCCAGCAACGAGCGCACCGCATCAACGATCGGGTCTTGCTGGTCATCACCCTCCATCAACACCGTGTAGAAAGCAGTGATGCTACCTGTCGTAAAGTTCCCCGCTCGCTCCACCAGCTTCGCCAGCTTGGTAAACACCGACGGCGTATATCCCTTACTGGCCGGTGGCTCCCCTGCGGCCAGGCCGACTTCACGAGCCGCCATTGCATAGCGTGTCAACGAGTCCAGCACCAACAACACATGTTTACCCTGTGCTGCATAGAACTCGGCAACTGCCGTAGCCGCCATCGCCGCGCGCATTCGCAGCAACGGACTCTGATCCGAGGTCGACACCAGTACAACCGCTCGCTTCAACCCATCTTCACCCAGTGAGTCCTCCACAAACTCCCGCACCTCGCGGCCTCGTTCTCCCACCAATCCAACCACCGTAATGTCTGCTGCGGTATTGCGCGTCATCATACCGATCAGTGTGCTCTTACCCACGCCTGACCCACCAAAGATCCCCACTCGTTGTCCACGCCCAACCGTCAGCATTCCATCCAGTACTCTTAACCCTGTCTGCAGCGGCTCACGGATTGGCACTCGCTCCATCGCTTGCGGAACAGCACCATCCAGAGGCCAGTTCCATTGCACCTTGGGCGCCTCAAGATTATCCAGCGGCTCACCCAATGCACTCAGAATCCGTCCCTGCATCTGCGTTCCTACTGCAAGGCTAGGCATCACCCCCAATGCAAGCACGGAGTCCCCGTACTGGATTCCCTGCGTAGTCTCCAAGGGCATCGCAAGTACACTGCGCCCGCGAAAACCAATCACCTCCGCGCGATGCCGTTCTCCATTGGCACGTACAATCTCGCAACCCTCGCCGACCGAACACAGTGGCCCTTCCGCCTCGACCGTCTGCCCATTTGCTTCTACCACTCGGCCGCTCCAACGCCATGCAGGACGAGCGTTGAGCAACCTAAAATACGCGGCCAGGTTACAGGAATGCTCCAAGACATCGCCTTCCGCAGTCATCATTAAGAAGGCCTCTGCTGTAGCAGATCGAAGAACCCCTGTTCGATCTCTGCCAACTGCGCAGCCACACCCAACTCCACCTTCCCCAACCGCGTCGACAACACACACTCCCCTGTCGTCAGTTTGCTGTCACCCACAACCGATACGCTCTCATCCACATCCAGTCTTAGTGCCTCGATCCACTGCTGCTGGGTGCCCTCCGGCACACAGAGCACCGTACCACTCTCCTCCGCGACCTTACCCAAGGCAACTCGCACCGTAGCTTGTAAAAGCAAAGGATCAAGGCAGCTCTCGCGATGCAACACACGTGCTGCAATCGCCAACGAAAGCTTTACCACCTCAGCCTCAACCTGCGCAAAGTATCGCTCTCGGTCCGCGCGAAATCGCTGACATGCCTCTCGCACCATCCCCTGAGCACGCAACCGCTCATGTTCAAGACTCCGCTCGTACTCCGCACTCACAGAAGCTAACTCGCTTGCATGAGCCGCGTTCAACTCCTCCACCAATTGCGGTCGCAATCGCACCAATTCCGAGTCCAATCGAGCCACTTTGGCCTCCAGCATTGCTCTGGCCTGTGTTTCCAATCCTGCTGTCACTCGTCTCGCACCGGCATCTACCTGCTCAAAGTGCAGTCGCATCACCTGTCCTTGCCCGCTACCAACCAGCAACTGCGGGGCAGTGCTTGTTCCTCGCTCACCAGTCTCACCCCTCGCCTCAGACAGAGAGTTCATCATCGCCCTCCAGCTTTAGAATGATCTTGCCTTCATCTTCCATCTTCTGTGCCAGCGTCAACAGCTCTTGCTTCGCAGCCGCCACATCACGGCTACGTACCGGGCCCATCGCTTCCATGTCTTCCTTCAGCATCTCCACCGCACGAGAACTCATCGCCTGAAACAGGTGCGCCTTGATGTTGTCCTGCGCCCCTTTCAGAGCCAGCGTCAGTACGCGCTTATCTGCCGCACCCACCAAATCGCGAATGCTCTGTGCCGGCACCGTCAACAAGTCGTCAAAGGTAAACATCAAATTGCGAATACCGATCGCAACATCCGGTTGCTTCTGCTCAATCTTTTCCAGAATCCCCTTACTCGCACTCTGCTCCATCCCATTCAGAATGTCTGCCACCGCCTTGTAACCCGAGTAGGTCTTGCGGCCACTCGATCCCAGACCCTCCATCCGCTTGTGCAGCACCAGGGCCACCTTCTGTGCCATCTCCGGAGAAAACTGGCGCATCTCAGCCAGTTTCTTCACCACCGCGACCCGCATCTCATCTTCCAGATGCATCAGCACAGTCGACCCTCGCTTCGACTCCAGATGGGCCAGCACCAACGCCACCGTCTGCGGATGTTCCTTCTCCAGAAATTTGCTCAGTTGTTGCGGTTCAATCTTCTGCAGAATCGCCAGATCACCTGTGGAGCGCTCCCGCATCTTCTTCACCTGCTTCAGCAACTCCTGCGCCTTCACCGAACCAAACGCCTCCGTCAAAAGCTTCAACGCATACTCCGGACCACCTCGTACAATATACTGCTGCGTCTCCAGCAGTCCGTAGAACTCCGTCATTACCTGCGTCAACTGAGCAGCCGGAATCGAACCCAACATGGTTATCTCATGCGTCACGCGCTGCACATCCGCTGGGCTTAGACTCTGAAACATCGCCTTGGCCAACTCGTCGCCCAATGCCACCATCAAGATCGCTGCCTTCCGCAGGCCGCTAACATCCGCAGGGATAAATCCTGCCACTGCCGGTAATAGAAATGTGGTCTGCGGTTCTTGACTGCTACCACTGTCATACGTCTCCAGTGCCATCACTCACTCTCCTCGCCCGGGCCTATCCAGGCTTCCAGCAACCGCGTGCTCTGCACGGGATCTCTGCGGATATGTTCCGTCACATGCTCGTAAATTCCGCGTTGCTCCGCTTTTACTCGTGATGCCTCGATGCTCATCGCCGATCGATCCTGCAGCCCAGCGGGTACAGACAATGGGATCTGTTGCGGTTCAATACTTTTTCTTACTCCTATCTCCCGGCTTGGCTCCATTAGCAACAACGGCTCCTTCATCGTTGCGCTAACCTGCTGCACCAGCGGCCTCAGGACGAACAGCACCAGCAGCACCCCACACAGCCCGATCATCATGGTTCGCATCAATCCCGGCTGCGCATTGGCTGCCCCTCGCAAGGCATCCACTGCCTGGTCCATCGCAGGGAGCTTTGCCGGGGGAGCATTCGTGCTGAAGCTGACATTCTCCACCACCACCTCGTAACCACGTTTACCATCAAACCCAACCGATGCCTGGGCCAACTGTTCCAACCGATGCATCTCATCTGCACTGCGAGGCTTCCACACCGCATGTTCCAGCTTGCCCACGCCCTCCATGCCAGAGCGATCATTCACCAGCACCGCTGCCGTCACCCGTCGCACTCGTCCCGGGTTCTCTTCGCTATGGATAATATGTTTGCTCACAGCAAAAGTTCCGTTCTCCTGTCGCACGCTCTGCCCCACACCACCACTCTGCGGATACACCGGTAACGCCTCCTTCTGCAGCAATGGTGGCGTTCCTGGTGCCGCTGCTGCCTGCGATCCAGCCACCGCTCCGGCCGCCGCAGCTCCAGGCGAGTTGCTCGCTGTTCCTGGCACTCCGCTCGCACGCCGCTGCTGCGCCGAATTCTGCTCGCTCTTCTTCATCGTCACCGCGGCTACCTGACTCGGGTCATACACCTCATCGGTGCGGTCCACCGTGTCCTCGTCATAGCTGATATTCACCGTTGCACGCACGTTGTCACGCCCAGCCAAAGGCTCCAGCATCGCCACCAGCTTGGTCTCCATCGCCTGCTCCTGGTCACTCATCGCACTATCCTTGCCTCGCGGCTTCAGGCTCACTCGTCCATCCGCATCCACCAGCGTTACCTGATCCACGCTCAGGTTCTCTACCGATCCCGCCACCAGACTGCGGATCGCCTCCACCTGTTCCGCATCCATAGCAGCGCGCTTCAGCTTCAACACTACCGAGGCCTTCGCCAGCTTCGTCTCTGCCGCAAACAAGCTCTGTTGCGGCAGCACCAGATGGACTCTCGCCGACCGCACCGCGCTCAGCGTCTCGATCGTATGTTCAAGCTCGCCCTCCAACGCACGCTGGTAGTTCACCCGCTCATCAAACTCACTCCCCACCCAGTTCGGCTTATCGAACAGCTCAAATCCCAACCGCCCCGTCTGTGGCATCCCCTTCGCCGCAACCTCCATCCGAGCCTTGTCCAGCATCTCTGCCGGCACATCCACACTCGAGCCATCCATCGACATCTCATACGGAATCCCAGCCGCAGCCAACTCCTGCGACACCTGCTGCAGGTCCTTACCATCCAGGCCCGAAAACAACACTCGCCAATCCGGACGCTGCGCGTACCACGCCAGTCCGGCACTCACCGCGACAATCAAAACCACCGATGCTATCAACCAGGTACGCTTGCCCTCCGGCATCGCAGCCAAACGTAGCCGCATCGCACGCAACATTGCTGACGCCTGCTCCACAGGACTGCCGCCGCTTCCGCCCGTAGCCGCCACCCGTTGCAACCCCGTCTGTTCTATCTCTGCCATCGACTCCACTCACCCCTTGGTTGCCTACACCGCCGCATCTCACCATCAAGCAATACGCGCAGCTCAGAACTGCATATTCATCATTTGTAGATAAGCTCCTACGGCCTTGTTCCTCACCTGCAGCGCCAGCTCAAACGCCATGTCGGCCTTCTGTGTCGCGATCATCGCATCATGGATCTCCACGCCCTGACCGCTGATCAATCCCGTCACCGCCTGTGCCGCCTGCTGGTCCAGCGCACTCGTCTGCTGCATCATCGCCTGCATCATCCCTCCAAACGGACTACTCGCCCCGCTCGATCCACTCACCACAGTTGCCGCACTTGGCAAGGTACTCGCTGTTCCTGCCAATACACCTAAGCTCGTCATCGCACTCTCTCTACCTTCCTTGCAGCTCTCTCAACCACTACTTCAGCAAATCCAGTGACGAAGTAACCATGCCCTTCTCCGCCTGCACTGCCGATGCATTCATCCCGTACGCGCGAGTTGCACCCATCAGATCCACCATCTCTGTCAGCGGATTGATGTCCGGATACGCAACGTAGCCATCCGGTCCAGCATCCGGATGATCCGGCTCGTATCTCCGCAAAGGCTCGCTCGCATCGCTGATCACGCTCGTCACAGCTACGCCGCCCGGTGCCACGGTCGCATCCGTCATACCGCCCGCCAGTACGTTTGGCATAGGCAACCCCACGCCACCAGCATCTCCAAAACCGGCCATACTTCCCTGCCCCAACATCTGCCCTGCCATCGTCTGACCAAAGCTTCCGCCGCCCGCAGCCTGAAACACCACATGATGCCGCTGGTACGGCCCGCCCTCGGGCGTCTGTGTCGTCTCCGAGTTCGCCATATTCGACGCCACCACCTCGGCCCGCACCCGCTCCGCCTTCAGCGCCGACGCACTCACATCCATCACGCCAAATAAGTTCATCCTCTACTTTGCCTCCGCGTGGATGGCGCTCATCACATTCGCAAACTGATGTTTCATCAACTCCACCCCTAGCCGAAACTGCAACTGGCTCTTAGCCAACTGCATCCCCTCACGGTCCATGGACACATTGTTCCCATCCGGCCGAGCCACCAGGCCATCCACCTCCTGCACCGTAGGCGAGGTCGTATCTCCTGCGCTCCCGCTCATCTGCTTGGTCAACTCCTGCTCAAAGTCGAACCCCTGCGTCCGATACCCCGGCGTATCCACGTTCGCCATATTTGCCGCTGTCAACTTCATCTGATCGCTGGTCAAATCCAGATATCGATTGAGAGCCTCACTCGTTCCTGACATCACCTGCATCGCGCTACCTCCACGCACTCCAACCATGCAGTCCAACGGCCAAACAAAAGCGCCCTCAGGTGAGAGCGCTCTTAGAAGTCAACCATGCATGCCTGCATCCATATCAGCCGTACGCAACCTCAGCACAGCCGACCTTATTCAGCTCTGCGTCACCCTCCGAAACCGTATATGGTTCACACCAATCTCTGGCTGCTCTCCACACAAAATCGCACCGCGCTCCAGCACATGCATCAACTCGCGAACATTCCCCGGCCACGGATACTCCTGCAACAGCGGCATCGCCTCCGCCGCCAACTGCTTACGCGGCATCTCCAGTCCCATCTGTTCCAAAAAGTGCTCCGCCAGCAGCGCGATATCTTCCGTTCGCATCCGCAGCGCCGGCACCTCCACCGGAAACACCGCTAACCGGTGATACAGATCCAAACGAAACGTCCGCTCCTCTGCGCGTTGCTCCAGTGGTTGATGCGTCGCAGCAATCACCCGCACATCCACGCGCACCGTCTCGTTGTCACCCACGCGCTGCAACTCACCACTCTCCAAAAACCGCAGCATCTTCGCCTGCAGAGCCAGCGGCATCTCACCAATCTCATCCAGAAACAGTGTGCCGCCGTGCGCCGCTTCAATCCTGCCTGTCCGCGACTGCACCGCTCCGGTAAATGCACCGCGTGTATGTCCAAACAACTCTGCCTCCAGCAGCGTCTCCGGTATTGCCGCGCAGTTCAACACCGCAAACGCCTTTGCCGAGCGGTTGCTAAGGCGATGCAGCGCACGCGCCACCACCTCCTTCCCTGCTCCCGTCTCACCCTCAATCAGCACCGTCGTTGAGCGCGGTGCCACCAGCCGAATCATCCTCCCCAACTCCAGCATTCGGCTGCTCGTCCCCACCATCTCCGGCAGCGTCACGCTCAACTGGGCCCCAGCACCTCCGGCTCTCGCCACGGCACTCTCTCGCAACCCAATCTGCTCCACCCGCGAATCCCCCACGCCCCACGCCGCGCCGTTCACACCGCCTGACGGTACCACCGCCGGAGCCGCCGCCCATACCGCCGTATCATTCATCGCCGACGTCGAGCCCATCGGCACATCTTGGGCCTCTCGCAGCGCATGCAACAACTCATTTCGCCGCGGACTCCTCGCCCCGCCTGTCTCCATCACGCCGTCCACCCGCAGCAACTCCATCCCCGGATACAACAACCGCATCTGTCCCGCAAACTCGCCCACCTCCAGGTCCGGCAGCCAGCTATCCACCAGCAACGCCTCCGCTCGACGATCTTCCAGAAACGCCATGGCCTCGGCCCCACCTACCGCCTCCCGTACCTGCCAACGCAGTCCCAGCAACACTCGCCGCAGCCGCTCTCGCAGTCCAGCATCCGCACTCGCCAGCACCACCGTCCGTGCCGCAACCATATCCAACACACCCGCACTCGCCATTCCACTCATCCTCAACTCACTCTCTCCCGTCCATCTGGTTGCACCGCATCCTGCACCAACATCGCCTGCCGAACCACATCCCGCATCGACTCCACCGCACCATTCAGGCGAAGACACTCATGCAGTCCCGCCTGCACTGCCTCGCGCATCGCCTCCGGTTCGTCGCGCAGCATCCCCAACTCCAGACGACAGCGCAGCACCGTGAGCGGCTGGCACATCTCATGCAGCACATGGTCCATCTTGGCCACTACATCATTTGACCCGCTCGCACTATCCATCACTCAGGCCTGCACCAGCGCAGCATCGGAGTATCCGTCCAGCGCCCTGTACCCATAGCTGTTATTGCTCAGCATCTTTACCCCACCCATCTGGTAGCCTTCACCCCGCACGGTCTCAATCACCTGGTAGCTCACCTCGCCCTTCGGCAACGCTGCGCCCAGCTTCCGCCGCAGGTAGTTGATGTACACGTCCACCACATTCGTCCCCGCATCCGGAGACATCTGCCAAACCTCCCGCAGCAACTCGCTCCTGCTGCAGCACCGACCCCGCCGCTGCATCAGAAACTCCAGCAGGCTAAACTCCTTCACCGTCAACTCCACCATCTGCCCACTCCGCCGAACCGTACGCTCCATCCGGTTCATCTCCACCACTCCATGCCGCAACACTGGATCGGCATACATCTCCCTCCGTCGCAGCAGCGCACGGCAGCGCGCCGTCAACTCATGAAAGCTGAACGGCTTCAGCAGGCAATCATCCGCGCCCAGGTTCAGACACCGCACCCGCTCCTCCACCTTGCTCCGCCCCGTCAGCACCAGCACCGCCGTGCCATCCAGGCGACCGCGCATCTCCTCCAGCACCTCTATTCCATCTTTCCGCGGAAGACTCAGATCCAGCACAATCAAATCCGGCTGATTCGCCTGCGCCTGCCGCAGCCCAGCCTCGCCATCCCCCACCCAACTCACATCGTGGCCCTCCAGCGTCAGGCCCTTTTGCAGAAACAATCCCAACGCAGCATCATCTTCAATAATCAAAACCTGCATGTGTCATCCTCGTCTCTCTTCGCCAGTCTCTCTTCACTACAGTTCAGTCCCCGGGAACCATCCGGAAGTTACCGCTGCGGTGTCGTGGTATTACCTTGGGTCATCCATTAGGAGCAAGCAAGCGAAAAGGTGAGAGTGTTCCAACACCAATTCCAAATCGGGAATTCCTCGCCGCCCCCCACCCGTACCCAGCTCATAACCTTGAGGTCCAAAAAAGAACTTCCCCAGTTCGCCTTTTATTCGCTACAATCCGACCATGGCTATCACACGACGGCAAAAAGAGGTCATCGACTTCCTCTCCGGCTTTACGCAGAAGAACGGCTACTCCCCTTCCTACGAAGAGATCGCCGCTGGCCTTGGCCTCAGCTCCCTCGCCACCGTCCATAAGCACATCACCAACCTGCAAAATAAAGGTCTGCTGCAGCGCGCCCACAATCGCAGTCGCTCGATCGACGTCCTGCCAGCCCGCTCCAGCAAAAAAGGTGCTGACCGCCTGCCGCTGCTGGGACGCATCGCCGCCGGACAGCCCGTCGAGGCCATCGAGACCGCCGAGAGCATCTCGCTGTCCGATATCATCGGCAACCGCGAAGTCTTCGCACTCGAAGTCCGTGGCGACTCCATGCGCGACGAGCACATCGTCTCCGGAGACTACGTCCTCGTCGAACGCACCCACACCGCCCGCGAGGGAGAGATTATCGTCGCCCTTATCGACGGCGCCGACGCCACCCTCAAGCGCTTCTATCGCGAGGGCTCCATGATCCGCCTCCAGCCCTCCAATACCGAGATGGCTCCCATCTACGCGCCCGCCGCCAATGTCAGCATCCAGGGCAAGGTCCTCGGCGTCCTGCGTAAATACGCCTGAACTCCCGGCCACTTCGCTCCCCACGCAACCCAACATCCGTCCAACAGTTAGCTGCGCTGTGCTGCATTTCGTACCCCTCCTCAACTTTCCTCACCAATTCACGGAACCGCACTGACACTTTCTGCGTAACCAGACTTCGGGACAGTGCAGCACACACAACAGCACTCCCGGGAGTCACACTTTGGCTACAACACGTAAGAGCAAACGCAAACTCTGGATCTGGGGCGGCGTCATCGTTCTGGTCATTGCCGTCATCCTCGGCATCGCCGTCACCGCCAGCGGCAGCAGTGCCAAACTCGAACCCTCCCAACTCGCGAAAGCAGAGCGTGGAGACATCGCGCGCTCCGTCGTCGCCACCGGCAAGGTCCAGCCCATCACCAAGGTCGAAGTCAAATCCAAGGCCTCCGGAATCGTCACCAATCTCTACACCGATATCAACGACCACGTAAAAACCGGTCAACTCCTCGCCCAGCTCGACCAGGTGGAGATCCTCGCCCAGG
>DAICZO010000135.1 GCA_027311125.1 Acidobacteriaceae bacterium | reverse complement strand
ACTTTACGTATGCGAATGTGCGGGTGGCGGCGGCGGCCATTGCCCACTATGTACTGGAGCAGGAGGATGCTGCTGCGGGCGTGTGCATTGGTTGGGATACGAGGTTTGGGTCGCGGTCGTTTGCGCGGGTGGTAGCGCAGGTGCTGGCGGGGGCGGGGATTCCAGTGGTGCTGTCGGACCGGGAGACGCCGACGCCAGCGTTGTCGTTTGAGGTGCGGCGGCGGAAGGCTGCGGGTGGCGTGATGATAACGTCGAGCCACAATCCGGCGGAGTGGAATGGAGTGAAGTACAAGGCGAGCTATGGTGGGTCGGGCAAGCCGTCGATCATGAGTTCGATTGAGGGCTATCTCAACCAGCCGCTGGCGTTGGCGAAGGAGCCAGCGACGATTGTGGAGGCGGACTTTGGCGCGGCTTATGTCGAGGCGTTGAAGGCGTTTGTGGACTTGGAGAAGATTCGGGCTTCGGGCTACAAGTTTCTGATCGATTGCATGTACGGCTCGGGTCGGGGTGTAGTGAAGAGGATTCTGGGTGGCGCTGGCGTTGCTTGCGTGGAGATGCGGGGGGAGATCAATCCTTCGTTTCCGGGGATCAATCCGGAGCCGATTCTGCCGCATATCGCGGAGACGCAGCGGGTGGTGGTGGCGGAGAAGTGCGATGCGGGGCTGATCACGGATGGGGATGCCGACCGGATTGGCGCAGTGGACGAGCATGGCAATGTGGTGGACGCGCACAAGATTTTTGCGATTCTGCTGAACTGGCTGCTGGAGCGGAAGGGGTGGCCGGGGGATGTGACGCGGGCGTTTAACACGACGAAGATGCTGGACCGAATCTGCGCGAAGCACGGTCGCAGGCTGCATGAGCATGGGATCGGGTTCAAGTATGTGTGCGACCTGATGTTGGAGCATGAGATTTTGATTGGCGGTGAGGAGTCGGGTGGGATTGGGATCAGCCGGCATCTGCCGGAGCGGGATGGGCTGCTGAACTCGCTGCTGCTGGCGAACGTGATGGCGGACGAAGGCAAGACGCTGGGCGAACTGGTAGCTGCGCTGCAGGCGGAGTTTGGCGAGCACCAGTACGGCCGTGTGGATATGCACATTGACGAGGAGTTGAAGCAGAGTGCGATTGCCCGCGCGAAGGCTTTGACGGTGGGTGCGACGATGGGCGGGATGAAGGTGCTGCGGGTGGAGACGATGGACGGGATTAAGTTCTTTCTGGAGAATCCGGCTTGTGTGGGTAAGGTCTCTGCTGCTGGAGCGCCACCGGCGGAGACGTGGTTGCTGTTGCGGGCTTCGGGCACGGAGCCGTTGCTGCGGGTGTATTGCGAGAGCTGCTCGGTGGATTCGGTTGCCGGGATACTGAAGGCGGCACAGGAGTTTGTAGTGCAAGGGAGAACGGCTTGAGCGAGCAGATGCGCGTGGAGACGAAGGGGATCCTGTTCGATATGGATGGGGTGCTGATTAGCTCGATCGGGTCAGTGATTCGGTGTTGGCGGCGATGGGCGGAGATTTACGGTGTGCCGAATGCCGCGACGTATGAAGTGCCGCATGGGACCCGCGCGATCGATATTGTGAAGAAGCTGCGGCCGGATATTGATCCTGAAGAAGGGCTGCGGGTGATTGAAGACATGGAGATTGAGGATGTGGGCGACCTGGTGGTGCTGCCGGGGGTGAAGACGCTGCTGGCGAGCCTTCCGGTGGAGCGCTGGGCGATTGTGACCTCGGCGACGCAGCGGTTGTTGCTGGGGCGGCTGAGTGCGGCGGGATTGCCGGTGCCGGAGCGTCTGATCAGCGGGGATATGGTGGAGCGGGGTAAGCCTGATCCGGAGCCGTACTGACGGGGCGCTGCGTTGCTGGGATTGCGTCCGGAGGAGTGTGTGGTGGTGGAGGATGCGCCGTCTGGTGTGGGTGCGGGCGTGGCCGCGGGATGCAGGGTTCTGGGAGTGCTGGGCACTCATACGCGGGCTGAGTTGCAGCAGGCGACGTGGGTGGTGAAGTCGCTGGAGGACTTGACTGTGACGACGACCGGCGATTGTCTGGAGCTACGCTTTACGCCGGTTGAGGGGTAGATCAGGGGCGGGCGGCGAGGATGGCTTCGACTTTCTGGAGGTCATCTTCCGTGTCGACGCCGATGGTGTCGTGTTCGGTGGGTTCGACGTAGAGGTTGATGCCGTTTTCGAGATAGCGGAGTTGTTCGAGTCGCTCGGCTTGTTCGAGTTCGCTGGCGGGCAGGGTGGGGAAGCGGTTGAGGGCAGCGCTGCGATAGGCGTAGAGGCCGATGTGCTTCCAGTAGTTGGGGCTGGTTGCGTCGCGGTCGTAGGGGATGGTGGCGCGGGAGAAGTAGAGTGCGCGGCCGTCGGCGGCGGTGACGACTTTGACTGCGTTGGGATTGGTGATGTTGTCTGGTGTGCAGCGCACCTTGAGAGTGGAGACGTCGACGTGGGGGTTGCGGAAGGGGCGTAGGAGCGCGGTGAGATGCTCGGGTTTGAGGAGGGGTTCGTCACCCTGAATGTTGACGTAGATGTCTGCCTGGTGGAGTTGGGCGACGGCGTGGACGCGGTCAGTGCCACTGGGCAGTTGGGCGGAGGTGAGTTGGACGGGCCAGCCGTGCTGGTTGCAGAGATCGACGATCTCCTGGGAGTCGGTGGCGATGAGGACGTGATCGAGTTGGGGGCAGGCTTGGGCTGCGGCGTAGACCCAGGCGAGCATCGGGCGGCCAGCGATGGTGCGGAGGACTTTGCGCGGGAGGCGGGTGGAGGCGAGGCGAGCGGGGATGACGCCGAGGACGCGAGTCGTATTTGAGGGCTGCATGGTTACCGTTCGGTCAGGCTGGGTTGGGGTTGAGAGTGCCTGGGTTTGACCTGAGTTGTTGCGATTCGTATCATGGGAAGTGGATGAGCGTGGCGCAACGTCTTGTGCTGCAAGTTCTCTCCTTTATAGCCCATACACACATTGGCGGTGTAGCTCAGATGGTTAGAGCGACGGACTCATAACCCGTAGGTCGACAGTTCGATTCTGTCCACCGCCACCAAAGTCGTACCGGGGATGGTTGGGTGGAAATGAGTGGTGGAGTATCATTTGCTATCGGGATTCGTCTAAACCTCGATGGCGATGCCAGCCGGAGACCCTAGTACTCTATGCCTAAGATTTCAAAGATTCTTCTACTTGTCGCGTCGGTTGTATTGGTACTGACGGTGTTTCTGGGCGTGAATTCGAGTGGCGTCAGTGCGGCCACGGCGGATCAGGATGGTGCCTACCGGCAGATCAATGTCTACAGCGAGGTGCTGCGGCATATCCAGACGGATTACGTGGTGGAGCCGAATATTCCAGCGGTGACTAATGGCGCGCTGCGCGGATTGCTTGAGTCGCTGGATTCTGATTCGAGCTACCTGACGCCGGAAGAGTACAAGATTTACAAGTCGGACAAAGGTGGCAAGGCGCAGGTGGGGATCAATGTCTCCAAGCGCTATGGGTATGCGACGGTCGTGTCCGTGGTGCCGGGTAGCCCAGCAGACAAGGCGAACCTGAACGACGGCGACATTATCGAAGCGATCGGTGGGCAGGATACGCGTGAGATTTCGGTGGCGATGATCCAGTTGCTGCTGAGCGGTCAGCCGGGGAGCGAGTTGACGCTGGCTGTGGTCCGTCCGCGGAAGGCGACGCCGGATAAGGTGACTCTGACCCGCGTGGCGATCTCGCTGCCGCCGGTGAGCGAGACGATGTACGAGAACTCCTCGATTCTGTATCTGAAGCCGGGTGTTCTGGATCGCGAGCATGTGCAGCAGGTTGAAGCGAAGCTGAAGGCGATGCCAAAGGCTGGCAACAAGAAGATTCTGCTGGACCTGCGGGATGTGTCTGCGGGCGATATGGCCGAGGCGACTCGGATGGCGAACTTCTTTTTGAAGACCGGTACGATTGCGAGTCTGGAAGGCCAGAAGGTGCAGAAGCAGACGTTTGTTGCGGATGCGTCCAAGGCTGTGAATGCGACGGCTCCGCTGGTGGTGCTGACGAATCGAGGAACGGCTGGACCGGCTGAGCTGGTGGCTGCGGCACTGCTGGATAACAAGCGTGCCGAGCTGGTTGGGGAGAAGACGTTTGGTGAAGGCGCGCAGCAGAAGACGTTCGAGCTGCCGGATGGCAGTGCGCTGATTCTGTCGGTAGCGAAGTATGAGTCACCGTCGGGCAAGAAGCTGCAGGATGAGGGTGTTACTCCGGGTGTGGTGGTGGCGTCGGCTCAGGACGACAACACCGCAGTGGATGAGGATTCGTCCTCGACGGATGCGCAGGCAGCGACGAAGTCGGCTGCGAAGCCAACGGTGGCTGTCGATGAGCAGTTGTCCAAGGCTTTGGAGTTGCTGAAGAGCAAAGCGGTTTAGATTCGCTGTTGCTCGCTATGAGTAGGAAATAATTTTTGTAAGCTGATGGCCCGGCTAATTTGCCGGGCCATTTGTTGTTGGGGATAGTGATCTGGGCGGGTTGGCTAGAAGGAGTCGGTTGGGAGCTGTGGAGGGGTGGGGTTGGCTACTTCTCGGGCGTAGATCTGGTAGGAGACTTTGGGTGGCATTTCGTCCTGATGGAGGGTGCGGACGCGGTCCTGGATGAGACGGTCTGCGGCGGTGACTCGCTCGCGGGAGCGGAGGTAGGCGAGCCACGACTCCATGATGAAGGTCTCGTGGAGTTGCTCGGGCTCGGTGGCGTTGCGGTAGATGCCCCAGCGAAAGGCCCCGTCGCGCAGACGAACTCCGCGGAGGGTATGGATGGCGCGGGTGAACTCGGCGTAGTTTTCGATGGGGATGCGGTACTCGACGGTAATGCGAACGGGACCGGCGAGGT
>DAICZO010000128.1 GCA_027311125.1 Acidobacteriaceae bacterium | reverse complement strand
CGCGGGGATCGTGCATGGCGGTGGAGGCGGAGACTACGGGGACGATCTCGCTGGGGACACTGACGGGAGTGGGGGTGGCGGCGGCCAGCTCGAGGGGGAGGATGTGTTCTATGGCAAGATTCTGGGCGGCGAGCACCCGGTCAAGGCCTTCGAGTGAGAGGGATCGCTTTCGATTGAGATAGTTAGAGACGTGGGCCTGCTGGAAGCCGGTCTGCCGGGCGAGTTGGCTGCCGGTAAGGGTGCCTCGTTCGATGCGCTTGATGAGTTCGAGGCGGAGGAGTTCGTGGAGGTCTTGAAAGTTCATGGGGATTGATGTCCTTGGGTGGCGTATGCGGCCTCAATAAGCGAAGATTAGGCGAAATGTTGTCTTATTGCAATAGGTTTGGCGGCTAAAGTACGGATATTAGGTGACTTTTGGATTACCTATTGCCGTGAAAAAGATTACTGTTGACAGGGAATTTGTCGAAAGCTATAACCTTGAAACTTTCCATTATGGGAATCAGCGGCAAGCGAGAGACCTTTCCAAGAGGCCCTGGGAGGGATGCGTTTGCGACTGGTGGCTGGCGTGGAAGAACAGGAAGCCAATTGATTTTCCTCACGTTACACCACCTATGAACGCGAGATTGTTGCTGGGCTTTGGCCGACCTGTCCGATAGAGGTGGGGGGTGGAGTTCCGGCAGATCTCCAGCAACCTGAGCGAGCCCTTTCGACCGCTGGACAATACTGAGGCTCGCCGGGGGAGTAGTACGCCTTGAAAGGGCATGAAATGAACAACTTACGCTTGGATTTGAAGATATGTGAAGGATGCGGAGCATTGTGGCTTCGTTTGGGAGTTGAGGCTGGAGTTTACTGTCGTGGTTGTGCGGGCCGTTTGCTGGAGTTTCCAGCACCGCGGGCGCGGCATGCGGGTGGACGAAAGCCGCGGCTGGCGCGGGTTTCGGTGAGTTGCGGGGGTGCACGATGAGTGCGGCGCTGGTGATTTTGCCGGTGATCTGGGCTACGGTGTCGGAGGAGGTGCTGGAGCGGAAGCCGGTGGCTCGGGTGGCGTTGCGGGTGCCGCTAGCGACGGTGCAGCGAGACGCGGAAGTGCACGTATTGCCACAGTTAGCCTTCTACCGGAAGTATACGGAGGGGATGCTGCGGCGGTATGTGCGGTTGTCGATGGAGGCAGGGCGGGCCCCTTCGCTGCTGGGACGGGAGATGTTCCGGGGCAAGGTGACGTCGTACCAGGTGCATGGCTTCGACGACGTGGTGATCTTCGTGCATGATGTGGAGAATTGTCTGGCAAAGCTGGATGAAAAACAGCAGCAGATGATTCGGCGGATTGCACTGCAGGAGTACACGATCCACGAGGCGGCGGCGATGACCGGCCTGGGGGTGAGTACGGTGGTCCGGCGGTATGGACGGGCACTGGACCGGCTGACGGAGATCTTTCTGGAGGTGAAGCTGATGGAGCCTCAGAAGGGCTGCCATGCTTGAGGCTCTTTTTGTCCGTCTTTTTGGCTGCCTTTTTAGCTGCCTTCTTGGCTGTCAAGGGGGTCGAGCGGGTTGATTACCCGTAAAGCCATGTAAATAAAGGAGATAAAACCTGGCTGGAAGTGAACAATTAGTTTTACTCCGGTTGGTATTCTAGAGATGTAAGTGAGAGTTGAAGAGCAGGACAGACGGGAGAAGCCTTGTAGAGGCCTCTCCCGTTTTGTTTTGGGGGGAGGGCCGGATGGTGAGGAAGCGTGTGGCGGGTCGTTTTGTACGGGATGAGCCCGATGGAGCCAAGGAGCAGGCGAGTGACGGAGCGGGTGCGGAGGCGGGCGGCGGTGCCAGTGTGACGGTAGCGCGGGTAGCGGCACCGCGACCGAAGTATTGCCGGACGTATACGCGGAAGCGGGTGGCGGAGGCTTTGCCGGAGATCGTGGAGACGTTTCTGAAGGCGGCCAAGGAGGGGAGCGTGCCGCATGCAAAGGCACTGGCGAATCTGGGCGGTCTGGATAAGGGAGACGTGGTTGCGAAGGTGAAGCAGCAGCGAGGCAAGAGCCTGGCGGGCCGGTTGCTGGAGCAGTTGCGGACGGTACCACCGAAGTAGGGCTGGGAGCGGGCAGGAGCTGGAGCTGTAGTGCTGGAGCAAGAAGTGCACGAGGGAATGAGGAGATGGCATGGGACAGGCAGAGGGACTTCATCGGCGCAGCATGAGTGGGAGCCGGGGTGCTGGGGTGGATGTGTTTGGCCGGCCAACGGGGATGGAGCTGCGGGCGATGGCGGTGGAGTTTCCGGTGGTACATCGGCACCCGAATCGTCTGCCGTTTGAGGGGGTGTTGACGCTGGTAGATGTGAATGATGGCGCGACGGTCGTTTGCTTCCGCAGTTATTTGCCTGCGTAGGCATGGGTTTTGGGGTTGCGGGCTTTTCCGCAGGGAGTGGCAGGAGTTCTGAGGAGGATGGCGATGCATTGGAAGGCTAGAGGATGGATGCT
>DAICZO010000230.1 GCA_027311125.1 Acidobacteriaceae bacterium | reverse complement strand
GTTTTAGTGGTGGGTTATCAGTTATTTAGTGATTAATAGCTGCGATTTTTGTTGTGTGGGCGAGGAAAAGAGATTACAAAGACTGTGCCGGCAAAAGTCGGTTTGGTCCGGTTTTCTCCGCTTGGACGGGGTGAATCAGAGAGGTTTTCCGATGGCTGGCATGGCGCAGGTAGCGGTACGCGAGGTGATGGATATCCGGCAGGCGGCGGAGTATCTAGGCATCAGTGGAGACACGCTGTATCGGTATGCGTCTGAGGGATTTGTGCCTGCGTTCAAGCTGGGGAACCGCTGGCGGTTCAAGAAGAGCCTGCTGGATGCGTGGATGGATGAGAAGTCCGGGGTGAAGGCGGTGGTGGTGGAGACGGTGGAACCCAAGCAGAAGAAGCCTGTGGGGCGGGCCAGGTAGCTGGGTGATTTGTCAGGCTGATTGCAGCGTGATGAGGGTGATTTCCGGTGGGCAGTTGAGGCGGAAGGGGATTCCGACCGTGCCTATTCCACGATTGACATAGAGCTGGAGTTGATGGAAGCGGAAGTGTCCTTCTGCGTACTTTCTGCCCATGGGGGGGAGTACGATGGGGCCGAGGAAGGGCAGGCGTATCTGTCCGCCGTGGGTGTGTCCGGCGAGCATGAGATCGACGAGGTGACCGCGGGGGTGCTGGATGACCTCGTCAACGTAGTCAGGCTCGTGGGCCATGAGGATGACGGGGCTGTTGGGATTGGCGGGGACGGCCAGATTGAGGTCGGGGTTGCTGGTGCCGGGGTCGTCGACGCCGCTGAGCCAGAAGCGGTCGGAGCCGCGCTCGATGGCGATGTACTGGTTGACGAGGACGGGGATGCCTAAGCTGTTGAGCGCTCCGATGACGATGGGAGAGCCGGTGGCGACGTCGTGGTTGCCGAGGGCTGCGTAGCGCTGGGGGCAGGTGAGGGTGCTGAGGATTTCGGCGCAGCGGTGGGCGGCGTGATGGGCGACGGCGAAGGTGATGGAGCCGTGGGTGACGAAGTCTCCGGTGAGGAGGACGAGGTCGGGATTGAGGGCGTTGACGCGGTGGACGACCTGCTGGAGGAAGTAGGGCTCGGTGTACTCGTCGAGGTGGATATCGCTGATCTGGACGATGCGGAAGCCGTGAAAGGCAGGGGGGAGATTGGAGAGGGCGATGGTGCGAGGCACGATGTCGATCTCGTGGCGGGCGATCTCACCGGAGTAGAGGGTGAGGGCTGCGGCAGCGGCGCCGGTGCCGATGAGGAAGTTGCGACGGGTCAGCGGTGACGAGGAACTGGGGAGTGACCCGGACATACTCCATGATAACGGTTTAGAGGGGGTTAGGTCGAACAACGGGGCTGAAGTTGGGTAGAATCATGATGATGAACCTAAGCGTGCGCAAGCGTCGAGCGGTAGCCGCGGCCAAGGCTGCGGGGGTGGATGCCCTGTTGGTGATGCATCCTCCGGATATTCGCTATTTGAGTGGGTTTACGGGGTCGAGCGGCTGCCTGGTGTTGCGGAGTGGGCGTGCGGTGCTGTTTACCGACGGACGCTATACGTCGCAGGCCAAGGCGGAGGCCGTCGGGACGCGGGTGGAGATTGTGGCGAAGGCGTCGGCGGTGGCGGCGTGCGAGTGGATGGAGGCCGCGGGGGTGGAGCGCTGCGGGTTCGATGCGGCGCATACGACGGTGGCGGGGCTGGAGGCGCTGCGAGCGTCGGTTTCTGCTAAGGTGCGGCGGCGCATGTTCGAACCAGTGGGGCCGCTGGTGGCGGGGCTGCGCGAGGTGAAGGACGCGGACGAGATTGCGGTGCTGCGGCGGGCGGCGAAGCTGGGATGCACGCTGTTCGACGGGATGCTGGGGTATATGCGGTCGGGGATGACGGAGATCGCGGTGGCAGCGGAGCTGGAGCATCGGGCGCGG
>DAICZO010000109.1 GCA_027311125.1 Acidobacteriaceae bacterium | reverse complement strand
TCCTGCCCCTCACCGCCAAGCAACTCATCATCAGCGGCCCCAACACCGGCGGCAAGACCGTCTCGCTCAAGACCCTCGGCCTGCTCGCCCTGATGGCCCAGGCTGGCATCCCCGTCCCTGCCGAAGAGGCCACCCTGCCGCTGTTCACCTCGGTCTACGCCGACATCGGCGACGCCCAGTCCATCGAGCGCAATCTCTCCAGCTTCTCCGCCCACGTCGTCAACCTCGACCGCATCTCGCGCGAAGCCACCGCCGACTCGTTGGTGCTGCTGGACGAACTGGGCTCCGCCACCGACCCCGAGGAAGGCGCCGCCCTGGCCGTCGCCATCGCTACCCACTTCCTGCACCTCAACTCCTGGACCTGCATCACCACTCACCTCACCTTGCTCAAGGTCTATGCCGCCAACCACCCCGGCGTGCTCAACGCCGCCGTAGGCTTCGACCAGCAGACCCTCACCCCCACCTACCAGCTCCGTCTCGGCGTCCCCGGCGCCTCCGCTGGCCCCAACATCGCCCCCCGCCTCGGCCTGCGTGCGGACATCATCGCCGCCGCCCGCGCCCAGATGACCACCCAGACCGCCGACATCGGTGCCTTCCTCGACTCGCTCCACGACCAGCTCACCGCGGCTGCCGCCGAGCGCACCACCCTCCGCCAGCGCGAAGCCGAACTCTCCCGCGAGAAGGCCCGCGTAGAAGTGGAAGGCCGCGTCGAACAGAAGCAGCGCACCAAGGAGCTCGAAGGCAAGCTCAACTCCCTGCTCGAAGACTTCGCTTACCAACTCCGCGAGACCGTCAAAGCCATCGACGACAAGACCGTCGCCCAGAAGATCGCGCGCGACTCCGATCTGCGCATGTCTCGCCTCAAGCGCGAGTTTGCCGAGCAGTTCAACTCCACCGTAGTCGCCCACACCACCGGCGCCGACCGCAACGATCCCGCCGCCCAGCCCCACCTGCCCAAGGGCATCAAGGTCGGTGACCTGGTCAAGCTCAAATCCCTCGGTCGCCAGGCCCGCGTCGACCGCATCATCGACCCGAAGAACTTCGAGGTCTCCATGGGACCCATGAAGATGCGCGCCGCCATCGACGACATCGCCGAGGTGGAAACCGTCAAAGTGGTCACCCCGCTCGAAGCCGCGCGCAAACGTGGCAACATCACCGTCTCCACCACACAAAATACCGACTACGTACCATCCGAAATCAACGTCATCGGCCGCACCGCCGACGAGGCCCAGTCCGAAGTCGAGCGCTATCTCGACCAGGCCTTCCTGGCCGGACTGCCCCGCATCCGCATCGTCCACGGCACCGGCATGGGCATCCTGCGCCGCACCCTGCGCGAGTACCTCCGCAATCACCCCCACGTAGCCGAAGTCACCGAACCCAGCCACAACGAAGGTGGCCAGGGCGCCACCCTCGTCGAACTCCGCCAGTGACGAGGCTGTTTATGCTTTTCGCGCTACTCCCTGCACCCGCCCAGCGCCCGCTCGAAGTCTGAGTAGTAAGGCAACACCATGCCAGGCAATCAGACATCCCATCACCACCAAAACCAGCTCCGCGAGACGATGAATGCCAGCGTTCAGCACTACGGTGAACCTCTGGCGTAGAGGGTCAGGAACGCTGCCCGCGAAGGCCAAATACTGCTGCACCTGGAGCAACACCAGAGTTGGCGCAAGACCCAGCACCTGTTCCACCAGCTTCATCGGCTTCCGCCAACGCTGCGCGGAGCTCCTGAGCGCGACGATCTTGAAGACCAGTTGCACCAGATTCACCGCGACCACAGCCAAGTAAAACTGATGCCACACCGGAGCTAGTTGGATCGATACCCCCTGCAGCGATACGGTATCCTGACTGGTCCCTACATACGGATGGTAGTAAGGAAACAGCAGCCATACCACGTTAAAGATTGCGGTAACAACCAGGTCAGCGACGGGATTCTTCGGTAGATCCTGACCACTGGCTGGCTCAACCTTCGCCAGTTTGCGAGGGTCCCATTCTGCGTAGAGATTCACCTTCTGCGGAAACTTAGCTTTGAAGATCTCCACGCCCGCAAATAGCAGCGTCACCCACGCAAAGAAGTAGAACAGCACTTCCATCAGCCGAAGAATTGAATTCACTACGATGAGCGGCTGGGGTGGACCGTAGATCACCATAACCGCTCGCACCACCACCACGACTAGCACCACAATCGGCAAAGTCCGTCGTAGAACTGACCAGTAGATGGGAAAGAGCTCCGGCCCAATCAGGCTCTGCTGTGGGCGATAACGCGCAGCAACAAGGTTTGGATGGCCATGACGAACGAGTATCGTCGCCTCTTCTTCCTCGGTCGTCGCTCGCCCGAGCAACTCAGCCTTATCGTCCATCTCCGCCAGCAGATTCGCGCGCAACTCCGCCAACGTGTCCTCTTTGCCTTCTGTCGGAAGAGCACGCCCAACAGCCTGCAGATACCGTTCCAATAGGTCGCTCATCCCCGATCCTCCTTAAGAATCGTCTCCAGCGAAGTGTTGATGCCGTGCCACTCAGCAATCAGCTGCTTCAACACCTCTTCACCATCCGTCGAAAGCCGATAGAAGCGCTTGTTTCGCTTCTCCTCCTCACGCCACTCACTCGCCAGCAGCCCCTGCGTCTCCAACCGTCGCAGCAGCGGGTACAGCGTGCTCTCTTCAATCGCCAGCCCCTGATCTGCCAGCGCCTTCCGCAGCGTGTAGCCGTAGTGCTCCTCGCGCAACTGCGCCAGCACCGCCAGAATCAGCGAGCCTCGTCGAAGCTCGAGCCGCAGCGAATCAAAAATCTCGTTTTGTAGTGAGGTTCCCATACTGTGCTACACATACTGTACGTCAAACAGTATATGGCGTCAAGTATCGCTTTTGCCGCCTTGCACCCCTGCTCTATGCGATACTGCCCACGCAGCAATACGGCCTGATATGGAGTGACCGTGTCAACTCCGCGCAACAGTGGGGTTGTTTTTGTCGTTGTCGTTGCTTTTTCCCTTTCCCGAAGACAGAGCGAGCAGCAGTCGGAGCAGTTTTGAGCGACGATTGATCAGTCTGATATTCGCGGGTCGGAACCGCATAATCATGATCCGTCGGGAGCTGCCTCTGACTGTTATCGCGAGTCCGGTTGAGCCTGTCGCATAGGCCGAGCGAGGGTTCTCCTTCGTGCTTGCCCTGGCTGCTGCCGGCTCTGTGTTCGAGATGGATGTCAGCGTTCATCGATGGCGTTCTTATCTTTTCCTTTTTAGGAAGTTTTGTTGTGGCTGTCGTCAGGCTGCAACTTGCTGCCTGGAGACAGTCTCTGCTCTGGTTCCAATCGCCCAGATAAAGCCCAGCAGCTCTCGAGCTACAGCTGTGACGATCTTCCTCTGATCCTTGCCGGCCGCGCCCAGCTTCATATATCGCTTATGCAACCGGTGTTGCGCCTTCCATGCAATCTCTTTCGCCTCTTCCGAGATGCTCTCCTGTCGTCTTCGCAGTCCGTACCAGATCCCTGGTGGACGACGATAGCTCCATGCGGCTTCGACAACGATGCGTCGCAGGTGCGCGTTGCCGGTCTTCGTGATGCTTCCGCGTCTGGTTCGCTTGCCACTGGAATCCTCGCTCGGTACTACGCCGCAGTAACCCATAAGCTGGCGAGCACTCCCAAAGCGAGATACCTGGCCCAACTCGCTCGCAATGGTTACAGCCGAGATATCCGCGATGCCGCGAAGTGCCTGCAAATCGTTGATGACTTGTTGCAGCGCCGGCGAGGCCAGCTTCACCGCTTCCATGATGGCCTGCTCCAGCCGCGCGACCCGCTCCCGCATGTGCTCGACCTCGTGCAGATAATCCTGGCGTGTGGACTCCTGAGCTATCTGCCTGAAACGAAGCTGCGCGACCCATATCAGATAGTGGCGTGTCCACGGCCTGACTCCGGTCGGTGCACGCTGACCGGAGCGCAGAAGAAACTTGCTCAACCGATGCCGCGCTCGTGTCTGATCCTGCTTGGCTGCTTCGCGGGCACGCACAAGATCGCGCAAGGCTTCGGAACCTTCATCGGGAACCCACACCGCCGTCAGATCCCCGGATCGATAGCAACGCGCCAGCTTCTCCGCATCACGCCGATCCGTCTTGACGCGATCACCTGCCTTCACAGGCACCAGCGTGGGTGCTACAACTTCGCACTCGACGCCCAACTCGGCCAGCTGCCAGTACACAACGTAGCCGGTCGGTCCGGCTTCGTAACATGCTCTCAACTTGGCTGCCGGACCAAGCTTCTTGATCAACTTGCGAATCGACTCCCCGCGGTTCGGAATCGTTCCCAGGCTCCGCACTTCACCTTCTGGCTCCGCGACCGCTACGGCGATCGTTTCAGCATGGACATCCAAACCTAAAAATCGTAACTTTTCCTTCATGACCGGCTCCCTTCCGCTTGTGGCTCTTAACTGTACGCCCTTCGGACGCTCACAGCTTAACCCACGGTCGGCGGCATCGGCGCCGGTCACTCCATACTGACTGTTTTGTTCGCAGCAAACGTTATCTTTGGCGCAGAATCATCCATCTGCCGGGAGCATCGCCCATGTCATTCCTTTCGAAATCTGGCAACATCGACCGCCGCCACTTCCTTCGCTCCTCCGCCCTGACCGCTGCTGCCACTGTAGGTTCCAGCCTGCTGCCCCACTCGCTCTTTGCAGCGTCTGCACCCGCTGCCATCCAGCCACCCCTGACCCCCTTCGACTACAAAGACGTCAGCTTCAACCCCGGCATCCACGACGATCAACTCCACCAGACCCATGGCGTGCTGATGAATCTTACAGACGACCGTCTGCTGAAGCCCTTCCGCGTGCGCTCCGGCCAGCCTGCACCCGGCGAAGACATGGGTGGCTGGTACGACGCCTACGCCTTCTGTGCCGGCCACTCGTTTGGCCAGTGGCTCTCCGCTCTCTCCCGCTACTACGCCATCACCGGCGACGCCGCCACCCGGCAGAAGATCACCAGCATGGTTCAGGGCTTCAACGCCCACCAGACCAGCGACCCCCAGGGCACCTTCTTCAAAGACAACCGCTTCACCGGCTACGTCACCGATAAACTCAACTGCGGCTTGATCGACGCGTACACCTATGGACAGATGCCCGAGGCCGCCGAAGCCCTGGCCCTGCTGACCAGGCGTGCCACTCCCTACCTGCCCGAGAAGGCGCTCTCCCGCGCGGAGCAGGCCGCCCGCCCCCACAAGGACGTCAGCTACACCTGGGACGAGACCTACACCCTGGCCGAAAACTACTTTCTCGCCTGGCAGCGCACCCGCGATCAGCGCTACCACGACCTTGGCACCCGCTTTATCTACGACGACTTCTTCAAGCCGCTCGCCGCAGGCGACAATCCGCTCCCCGGCAAGCACGCCTACAGCCACCTGAACTCGCTCAACTCCGCCGCCCAGGCCTATCTGGCGCTCAACGACCCCACCTACCTGCAGGCCGCCGTCAATGGCTTCGAACTCATTCGCCAGCAGAGCTTCGCCACCGGTGGCTGGGGCCCGGACGAGGCCTTCGTGGTCCCCGGCCAGGGCAACCTTGCCAAGAGCCTGACCAAGACCCACAACAGCTTCGAGACCCCCTGCGGAGCCTACGGTGAGTTCAAACTGACCCGCACCCTGCTCGCCATCACCCGCAACCCCGCCTACGGAGACGAGATGGAGCGCGTCATGGTCAACACCATCCTCGGCGCACGTCCACTCAGCCAGGATGGTGGCTCCTTCTACTACTCCGACTACAACCCCAAAGGTAAACGCGTCTACCACCCCGACCTGTGGCCCTGCTGCTCCGGCACCATCACCCAGATCGCCGCCGACTACCGCATCTGCACCTATCTGCACGATCCCCAGTGCATCTACGTCAATCTCTACATCCCCTCGGCCGTCCGCTGGCAGCACGGCAACGCCAGCATCGAACTCAGCCAGCAATCCACTTATCCGCTGGACGAGCAGATCCGCTTCCACGTCACCGCATCGCAGCCCACACGCTTCGCCCTGCATCTGCGTATCCCCGCCTGGGCAGGCGACGGAGCCAGCATCACCATCAACGGCAAGCCCGCCGAAATCCCCGCCAAACCCGGCACCTTTGCCACCATCGACCGCACCTGGAGCAGCAACGACCGCGTCGAACTCACCCTACCCCTGACCCTGCGGTTGCAACCGGTAGACCCCGAGACACCTAAAACCGTGGCCCTGATGCGCGGCCCGTTGGTCCTCTTCGTCCTCGGCGATCCACAGGCGCTTGCGGAAAAATCCCTGCTCGCGGCCGAGCGTATCTCTTCCGCGGAGTGGCTCATCAAAACCCCCACCGGCGATCCCCACCTACGCCCCTTCACCAATATTCAGGATCAGCAATATCGCACCTACACTGAGCTGATCTAGCCCACCTAGAATGTCACGAGCCCCGACCTCATGCGGGGATCTTTCAGCTTGGAAAGCCAGTCAAAAAATAATGCTGACCGCAATACCCGGTCGGCCCGGGAACCGACGATTGAACAAGTAATACCCGTCAATGTAGTAGTCGACATACACATCGTCCGTCTCGTACCAGTCCTCTCCCCAGTACTCCGGATACGGATCAAGCAGGCTGAACCAGTAGCCGTAATACTGGAAACGTGGGAAGCCACCCACCACCATAAACGGCAAGCTATACATCCGGAACCAGTGCGCTGGCCCGTAATAGGTGCGGAAGTAGGAATCGGGAACCCGATAGCCGCGATAACCTCCACGCTGCTGCCAGCTACGCCTCTCCCTCTCCCAGTTCTGGGCGCGATGCTGCTGCCAGACACGTCTCTGCTCGGCCTGCTGGACCCGCCGTTGCTGTTGCGAACGTGGTTGCTGAGCCCGGGGCCGCTGCTGCTGAGCATGCAGTTGCCGCTGCTGATTGGGCTGTCGCTGTGCCTGCGGCGGTGGACCGCTCTGAAACTGCCCCTGATTGGGCTGCGCTTGCTGGTTCCTGTCCTGTTGCGGTGGTTGTCCCGGACTCTTATTTGTAACTAAACAAAGCACAATAATCGTACAGACTCTGCTTGCCATCGCAAATCGCTTCATAGCCGTTACTCCGCATCCTGCGAACCAACCGCTCGGCTGCTCTAACGGAAAAGTCGGGGATACCCGCAGGTCTAGCTCATCTGCAAGAGTCGAATCCCGGCACGTCAACACCATTACGGCGGTTCGCATCCGTCGCCGGACACAAGCAAGTCTGCGCCAATAAAACCGGCATCCTCAGTGACACCCATCACCCGAAGACGCAGAAAAACCAGGCTGTGCAGCCGGGTCTTCCAAGGTTAGATCGTATGCAGTCGCAGGAGCGGTAACACCGTTATCAGATGCGCATCGGCATCAGGATGTAGCGATACTTCACAT
>DAICZO010000093.1 GCA_027311125.1 Acidobacteriaceae bacterium | reverse complement strand
GTCGAAGGCAAGCTGAAGAAACTTGTTGCCAAAGCGAAGGCCGCCGAAGCCGGCGCACCGGCAACCTCCGTAGGCAACTGATTCAGCGTCCGGCCAACGATAGCGCCTCTCCAAGACTACTTCTTCAAAACGATAGCGCTTCTCCAATTGGTATAAAGTCTGCGCTGCGGCACGTCATTCCGGCCGCGCCGCGTCATTCCGGGCGTAGCCCAGAATCTCTGTATTTCGTCAGGACACGTGTCACTATCAGCCCGGGTAAACCCCTGCACCAGGCTCCTGCTCTAGGGAAGCTCTGCGCAGGGCTCTGATTTCTTGAGGACAGGGGGTCTGGGCGGAAGAGGCTGGAGTTTCGTTGGGTTCGGATGCGTTGGAGGGCCGACTTGAACCCTCAAGAGGCCGTTTTCAGCGCCTCCGGACGCACTACTGCCCGAGCACGGCTAGGCGTTTGCGGTGCAGGTACAGGTTGACCAGGGCGAAGTTCGCGCACAGCCGGTGGTGGTTCTTGGCGATGCCTCTGTATCGCACCTTGTCGAAGCCGAACACGCGCTTCAGGATGCGGAACACATGTTCTACCTTGGCCCGCACCCTGGACTTACTCCGGTTCTTCTTTTTTTGTAACTCGTCCACATAGTTCTTGAACCTGGTCCGCTTGCAGGTCATGTCCTGGGCCTGCGGAGCGGCCTCTTGAATCGCTTCGGTCTGGCCTTGGTAGCCGCCGTCGCCCCACACCTTGCGCTCCTCGCCGTGCAGCAGCTCGGGGAGCATATGGCAGTCCGCCACGCTGGCTGCGCTCGTGGCCACCGAGTGGACGTGGCCCTCCTTGCTGTCCACGCCGATGTGCGCCTTCAGCCCGAAGTGCCACTGGTTGCCCTTCCGGGTCTGGTGCATCGCCGGGTCGCGCTCGCCGCTCGCGTTCTTGGTCGAAGAAGGCGCATGGAGAATCGTCGCATCCACGATCGTGCCGGTCGCGATGCGGATGCCCTTGGCCTCCAGATGCACGTTCACCGCGTCCAGCATCAGCCCGCCCAGATCGTGCTGCTCCAGCAGATGACGGAAGCGCAACACGGTCGTCTCGTCCGGCGCAGGCGCGATCCCAAGATCCATGCCCACGAACCGACGCAGCGCAGCCGACTCATACAGCGCCTCTTCCACCCCGGGGTCGGACAAGTTGAACCACTGCTGCACGAAGTACGTCCGCAGCATGATCGACAGCCCCACCGGCTGCCGCCCGTTGCCTGCCTTCGCATAGTGCGGCCGCACCAAAGACTCCAGCGCGGACCATGGCACCACCGTCTCCATCTCGTCCAGAAACAGCTCCCGCCGACTCTTCCGTCCGTACTTCTCGAACACTCCCTGACTCGCCAGACTCTGCTGCTTCATCGCCTTCACCTCACACCTATCAGATTAATCAATCAGGCCGCGGATGCAGAACTTGTGCAGAGCTTCCCTAGTTGAGGCGTTGGAGGCGGGCGATGAGCTTTTCGGCGAGGGGTTCGCCGGACTCGGTACAGAGGAGGCGGCTGGAGATGTTGCAGTGCTTCTCGACGGAGAGGGTGAAGGCGAGGAGCTTTTCTACATTTTGCTGGATGTATTTCTGGGCGGTATCGTCGAGGGCGTCGTCGTGCAGGGTGTGGTCGAAGACCCAAGGTGTGTCGAGGCCGAAGTCGATGCGGACGTGGCCGTTCTGCTCGAAGGTGGCGTC
>DAICZO010000083.1 GCA_027311125.1 Acidobacteriaceae bacterium | reverse complement strand
GAACCTCTCCTCCTCTCTCCCGGCCGCGCCACACCCGCTCCAACCCCCAAATCACTCCAGCATGCGCAACACCTCGGCAGCCGTCATGCCGCGCTCGCGCAGCGTCCGCAGGGCCAGGGCATCATGCCGCTTCGCCAGCCGCACCCCCTGCTCATCCACCATCAGCCGCGTATGGAAGTAAGCCACCCCGGGCAGACCCAGCGCCCGCTGCAGCAGCATCTGCCGCGCTGTCGACTTCAGCAGATCCGCACCCCGCACCACCTCGGTAATCCCCATCGCCGCATCGTCCACCACACACGCCAACTGGTAGCTCGGCAGGCCATCCTTCCGCCATACCAGAAAGTCCCCAAAGTCCTGGCCCGCCGTAAACTCCTGCGGACCCCAGTTGCCATCCACAAAAACCACCCGCTCCCCATCAGGAACCCGCAGCCGATAGCTCAGCCCCGCCTGCAGCGTCAGCACTGTCGCGGTCTGCGTGGGCCGACAGTGCCCGTCGTACACCGGCTCATCGTCCAGCTCTTCATGCGGAGCATGCATCATCCGCGCCAGGTCTCTGCGGCTGCACCGGCACGGATACACCCAGCCACCCGCCACCAACTGCGCAAACGCCTTGGCATACCGCGCCAGCCGCTCCGACTGCGACACCATCGGCGGCTGCCACACGATCCCCAGCCAAGCCAGGTCCTCCACCATCGCCTGCACATACTCCGGCTTCGATCGCTGCGGATCGACATCCTCATTCCGCAGCAGCAGGACTCCGCCCGCTGCCTCCGCACGCCGTTGCGCCATGCGAAACGTGCTCGCATGACCCAGATGCAACAGTCCCGTCGGCGAAGGCGCCAGCCGCCCGCGATATCCAGACCCCTCAGACCGCATCACCATCTCGTCAAAAAATATAGCGGAACCCTACATATAATCCACTCCATACTGCACCGGAATCTGCGTAAAGGCGATGCGCGTCGGTGCTGCTTCCCGCGCTGGCAGCATCCCGGCAAAGTGCAGCGTCGTATGCCCATACTTCAGATTCAACTTGTCCATCGTGGCCGAAAGCTCCGCGCGATTGCTGGGATCGGCAAACAGCTCCGCCTGGTACTGCGCCTCCGGAATCAGGTTGCGCAGCGTCACCCCCACAAAAAACGGCTTGTTGAACTCCACCCCCTCCGGACGTTTTGCCCACAGGCTGCGCAGCACCTCCAGCAGCGTCAGCGTATCCTGACACTCGCGGAACCGCGCCTCCATCGCCCAGCCCGAGTGCTGTATTCCGCTGAAGTGCTGCTTCGCCGCCATCTGCGCGGCCTGCTGCTTCGTCAGTTGAAAGCGAATGGTCACCGCCAGCGATCCGGTATAGAACTTCTCCATCCGCAGCCGCATCGCTGCCTTGTGCAGCAGCTTGTGCGCCACCGCCCATGCACCCTGCTGGCTGCGATGCTCCGGCCCCAGTACATGCGAGTGGCCCAGCGACTTCTGCACCTCCGCCACCACCGCCGCACCATCGTCACCGCTATCCGCCCCGCGCAGCCAGTGGTACAGCCGGTCGCCCCACACGCTGTCCCACAACCGATGCATCCCCTGGCGATCCAGCGCCAGCAACTGCGGCATAGTGGTAATGCCCTTCTTGTTCAGACGAGCCTCCGTGCGCGCACCGATGCCCGGCAGATCACGCAGCTCCAGATGCGCAATCGCCAGCGGCAACTGGCTCGGCAGCAGCCCAATCAGCCCATCCGGCTTCTGCATGTCGCTCGCGATCTTCGCCAGAAAACGATTCGGTGCCATCCCGATCGAGCAGCGCAGCGCCACCCCCACATTGCGATAGATCGACTGCTTGATCTCCAGCGAAATCTGCCGCGCCCGCGGCGGCTCCTGCTCCCGCCCCATCAACTGACACACCATCTCATCGATCGAAGGCGTATGTGCCACCGGACACACCAGCTCCACCGCCTCCGCAATCGCCTTGGAGTACTTCGCATACTCGGCATGGTTGCCCGCAATCAGCACGATCTCCGGACAGATCCGCTTGGCCTCCCCCACCTGCGTTCCCGTCTTGATCCCCAGCGCCTTGGCCTCGTAACTGGCCGCAATGCAGCACGTCGTATCCGCCATCGTCGGCACCACCGCCAGCGGACGCCCACGATACTCCGGGTGCAACTGCTGCTCCACCGACGCAAAAAAACTGTTCAGGTCAATGTGCAGAAAGCCGAAGCGGTCGGGATGGAGTGTAGTCGACATCGTTCAGTCAGCCAGACTCCAAACGTCCAGCTTGCGATCCATTATATTCGCTATTTATTCGCCCAACCCGAGTCCTGTGGTTTGATACCTGTACGGAGGCTTCTGCATGAACCAATCGCTTGATCGACTCCTGTCCTCCAACCGGCGCAGCTTCCTGGTGCGCTGCCTCGCAGCACTCTGTGGCGCGAGTCTACCGCAGGCAGCTCCTGCGCAACAAGGCACCGTCTCTGCAAGCACATCCGCTGTCCCAGCGCTGCCCTCGGCCGCCACCAGCCTCCGCGTCACGCTGCTCGGCACCGGCGGCCCGGAACTCTCGCCCCAGCGCCGTCAGGGTGCCGCAACGCTGGTCGAAGCAGGCGATCAAGTCCTGCTCTTCGATGCCGGACGCGGCGTC
>DAICZO010000080.1 GCA_027311125.1 Acidobacteriaceae bacterium | reverse complement strand
GGTTCATGGGTGGTGCGGTGGAGCGAGCCTGCGTCGGCGTGGACGGAGGCGGGTTAGTGCAACGTTGTGGGCAGTTTTTCGATCCGGACCGCGCATTGCTTGAAGTTGGGTTCGCGGGAGATGGGATCGAAGGAGCCGAGTGTGACGAGATTGGAGTTGGTCTCGGAGAAGTGGAAGGGCATGAAGACCTGGCCGGGAGCGACGATCCCGGTGATGCGGAGTTCCAGGTTTTTGACGGCACTGCGTCGGGAGACGACGTTGACGCGGTCGTGGGGGCGGAGTTCGAGGCGAGCGGCGTCGAGGGGGTTCATTTCTAGCCAGGCGTTGGGGACCATGGCGTCGAGCATCTCGACTTTGGCGGTTTTGGTGCGGGTGTGCCAGTGTTCGACGGTACGGCCGGTGTTGAGGATGAAGTCGTATTCTTCGTTGGGCTGCTCGGTGAAGGGCAGACAGGGGACGCTGTGGAGGATGGCTTTGCCGTCGGCGGTGGGGAAGATGCCGTCGGCGTAGAGGTGCTCGCCGCCCCACTGGACCCCACCCTGATCTTCGATCTGTTGCCAGGTGAAGTTGCTGTAGTCGCACATGCGTCCAGCGGAGACGCGCTGCCACTCCTGGAAGGCGTCGAGGGTGGTCTTCCAGCCGGGGTAGAGTTGGTCGCGGACACCGAGTTTTTCGGCGATGCTGAGGAAGATGTCGAAGTCGGGACGGGCCTCTCCGGGTGGAGTGACGAAGGCATTGACCTTGCTGATGCGGCGCTCGGAGTTGGTGTAGGTGCCTTCTTTTTCTCCCCAGATGGCGGCGGGAAGGACGAGGTGCGCGAAGTCTGACGTGGGTGTGGGATGGAAGCCATCCTGCACGACCAGGAAGTCGACGTTGCGGAGGGCCTGCTCGAGGACGGAGTAGTTGGGAAAGGAGACGACGGGGTTGGTGGCGATGAACCAGAGGGCTTTGACCTTGCCGGCGACTGCGGCTTCGATGATGTCGGGATAGGCGAGGCCGCGGGCAGTGGGGATGGTTTCTACGTCGATGTTCCAGAGGCGGGCCAGGTCTTCGCGATCCTGCGGGTTGTCGAATTTGCGATAGCCGGGAGGCTGGAGGTAAAGCCGGTCTCGCGAGTGCCCATGGCATTGCACTGGCCGGTGATGGAGAAGGGTGATGCTCCGGCGCGACCGATATTGCCAGTGATGAGCGCAAGGTTGTTGATGGCGGTGACGGTGACGGCACCCTGGGTGGAGTGATTGACGCCCATGGTCCAGCCGATGAAGGCGGCTTTGGCTTTGCCGTAAAGGTGGGCGGTGCGGAGGATCTGTGCCTCGGTGAGTCCGGTGACCTCGGCCACGTGCTCGGGGGTGAAGGTGGCGACGACGGCGGCGGATTCCGCCAAGCCGCTGGTGTGCTGATCGATGTAGGCCTGGTTGATAAGGCCGTCACGGATGAGGATGTGAGCGATTCCGTTGAGCAGGGCGATGTCGCTGCGGGGTTTGACGGGGAGATGGAGGTCGGCCATCATGGCGGTCTTGGTGACGCGCGGGTCGGCGACGATGAGGACGGGGCTGCTGGGTTTGCGGGTGGTGTCGCGTTCGAGGCGGTGACAGAGGATGGGGTGGTTGTCGGCGATGTTGGCGCCGATGAGGAGGACGACGTCGGCGTGTTGCATGTCCGAGTAGGAGCCGGGAGGGCCGTCGCTGCCGAAGGAGAGTTTGTATCCCGCGACGGCGGAGGCCATGCAAAGAGTGGTGTTGCCATCGTTGTTGCGAGTACGGAAGCCAAGTTGGACGAGTTTGCCCAGGGTGTAGCACTCCTCGGTGAGGAGTTGGCCGGTGCCGATGACTCCGAGCGCATCGTTACCGTACTGAGTCTGGACGGCGCGGAATTTTTC
>DAICZO010000075.1 GCA_027311125.1 Acidobacteriaceae bacterium | reverse complement strand
CGATCATCCAGCCGTGCATCTCCATCCAGTTGGCCACCAGGGTGGGATAGATACTCAGCTCAGCCAGTCCGTTCAACCCCTGCCCAATGCCGGTTCAATGTGGTCCGCGTTCGAAGATATGCAGCTCCACCGGGGCTCCCGCACGCTTCATCGCGTCATAGTAGGTGGTAGCGTTCATGGAATTCACCGTCTGATCCGCGCTGGTGGCGTAGATAAAACTGGGCGAAGTCTCCTTCGTCACCAGCCGATCCACGGACACTGCTTTCATCTCCTCCGCTGTCGGATGATCGCCCAGCAGACCTTCCATGTTGGTGCTCCGCGGAATCGCTTCGTTCATGCTCAATCGGCCGTAGGAGAGAATCGCAAAGTCAGGCCGGTCGCTCACCCGTTCAATCGGGTCGAGCGCATGTTCGTTCCCCCGGTCGTTAACCGATGCCAGGTAACCGCACAGATGCCCGCCAGCCGAGAAGCCCCACACGCCAATCTTGTCCTTCGCCACTCCCAGCTCTGCAGCGTGGCTGCGCACATAACGAACAGCACGCGCACCATCCTCGATGGGAGCAGGGAAGTGATACCGCGAGCCCAGCCGGTACTGCAGCACAAACGCCGTCACGCCATGCGCCGCCAGCCAGCGTGCCGGAACCCCACCCTCTTTCTCCGTGACCAGCGTGCGGTAGCCTCCACCCGGCATCACAATCACCGCCGAATGAACCCCTTCGCCCACGGCCGGATACTCCCACAGCTTGGGGATATCGCGATCTTCGTTCCCCACCGCCCCGGGTGCTCCTGCTGGCCACAGCACGATGCTGTGGGCCAATCCAACCGGAGGTTTGGTGACGGGCCCAGGCTTCGCCACCTGAGCACCGCCACCAGTCAGGGTCAGTGAGACCAGGCCTGCCAACGCAACAAGGAATCTTTTCATTAGGCGGTCAGAATACACCCAGCCCCGCCTGTGACCCAGCTAATTCCCTATAACCCTACTGCTTTCATCGCCGCCTCGGGGTATCGCTCGCCCACCACCGCCACGCGCGGAACCGCTCGTTCCAACTCGGCCAGCTCCGCATCGGACAAGTGAACCTCCACTGCCAAAGCATTCTCTTCCAGAAATCTCCGCCGCTTGGTCCCCGGAATCGGCACCATATCCTCCCCTTGCGCCAGCACCCAGGCCAGCGCCAACTGCGTCGTGGTCACGCCCTTGCGCTCGGCAATCTCGCCCAAATGGCGCACCAGCTCCAGATTCTTATCCAGCGCCCCAGGCTGAAAGCGCGGCGACACCCGCCGAAAGTCCTTCGCCGTGAGGTCGTCCTGCGCCGTGATCTTGCCACTCAGCATCCCCCGGCCCAGTGGGCTGTACGGGACAAACCCGATACCCAGCTCCCGCACCACCGGCAAAATCTCATCCTCCACGCCCCGCTCCCACAGCGAGTACTCCGTCTGCAACGCCGTAATCGGATGCACCGCATGCGCGCGCCGAATCGTGGCAGCACCAGCCTCCGACAGCCCCAGAAATCGTACCTTGCCCTCCTGCACCAGCTCCGCCATCGCCCCTACCGTCTCTTCAATCGGCACACTCGGGTCCACCCGATGCTGGTAATACAGATCGATCGTCTCCACCTTCAGCCGACGCAACGAAGCCTCGCAGGCTTGCTTCACATAGGCCGCGCTGCCACAGATCTTCCGGCTCGTCGGGTCGTCCTTGGAGCGCACATTGCCAAACTTCGTCGCCAGAAACACCTCATCCCGCCGTCCGGCAATCGTCCTGCCGATCAACTCCTCGTTGTCCCCGATCCCGTACATATCCGCCGTATCCAGAAAGTTGATCCCCAGTTCCAGCGCCCGGTTCAACGTCGCAACCGACTCGACGTCGTTCCGCTCACCGTAAAACTCCGACATCCCCATACAACCCAAGCCGATCCGCGATACCACCGCGCCCTGCTGCCCCAGCGTTACCTGCTCCATCGAGTTCCATCCTCCTGTTGTGCGTTCTATTCCGTTGGACGCGATCTGCGACCGGAAGAGTTCCACCTGCTCCGTGGAAATCCTCCGTCACCCGCGCAACTCTCTTCCAATCATTCCGTCTAAACCTGCATGGTCTCCCACTGCCTTGTTCGGCCTCGTCTGCTCGCAGGCCTGTTGCTCGCGCTACCGTTCTCGTTACCCGCACAGCAGGCTGCATCCTCTGCGCCCGCTGCATCGTCCGCGCCCGCTGCGGCTGCCGATGCCCGGCTCATCAGCTTTCCGGTCGTCATCCACGATCGCAAGGGAAACCTCATTCCCAATCTCACCAAAAATGATTTGATGCTGCAGGTCGATGATCGGAACCAGACCATCGCCTCCTTCGACAAGGACGTCAAACTCCCCCTCACCCTCGGCCTGCTCTTCGATACCAGCCCCTCCGAGCGTTCGGTCTTCGACGAGCAGCGCACCGCCAGCAGCGCCTTCCTCGACCAGATGATCACCACCCCCAGCGACCAGGGCTTCGTCGTCGAGTTCTCACGACAGGTCGAGCTGATCCAGGAGGTCACCGGCTCCCGGCCCAAGCTCCAGGCCGCGCTCAAAGACCTCGACCCACCCACGCAGGACGATCGCTCCAGCAACTCCGGCTCCGGCAGCTCCGATCCCAATAACCCCGGCGGCGCACAGCCTCTGCCCAGCAAAACTCTCTACGACGCCACCTTCCTCTCAGCCGATGAGCTGATGGCCAGGCAGAAGGGCCGCAAGGTCCTCATCCTGCTCACCGATGGCATCGACCACGGCAGCAAGGAGAACCTCACCAAGGCGCTCGATGCTGCCCAGCACGCCGACACCGTCATCTACGTCATCTATTACAAGGGCGACGCCTCGCGCAACGACAACCGTCCCCGCAACATCGGCCGTAACGGCGGCTACCCCGGCGGCGGCTACCCGGGCGGAGGATATCCGGGCGGCGGGTATCCCGGCGGAGGCTACCCCGGTGGTGGTTATCCCGGCGGCGGTGGCTATCCGGGAGGAGGTCCCGGCGGAGGTCCCGGCGGCGGCGGTTACACGGGCGCGGGAAACGGGGGGCGGCAGCCAGAGCCGACCAGCGCTACGGGGATCGACGGCAAGCGAATCATGCTGGAGATTGCACAGCGGACGGGGGGACACGCCTACGA
>DAICZO010000069.1 GCA_027311125.1 Acidobacteriaceae bacterium | reverse complement strand
AGTTCCATCCGCGTGATCTCCCGCACCACCGCCATGGAGTATAAGGGCACCCACAAGTCGCTCGAAAAAATTGCACAGGATCTCGGCGTCGATGCTGTCGTCGAAGGTACTGTCCTCCGCTCCGGCGACCGCGTCCGCATTACCGCAGAGCTGGTTCAGGTCTCCACCGACCGACACCTCTGGGCTGACACCTACGAGGCTCCGCTAGGCGACATCCTCACCCTTCAGAACCAGGTTGCCTCCGCCATTGTCAGCCAGATTCAGATCAAGCTGACCCCACAGGATAAGGAGCGTCTCGCCGCCAGCCGTCCCGTCAACTCCGACGCCTACGAGGACTACCTGAAGGGCCGCTACTACTGGGGCAAACGCTCGGAAGAGGGCCTGGAGAAAGCCATCCAGTACTTCCAGTCCGCTACCGAAAAAGACCCCCAGTACGCCCTCGCCTACGCCGGTCTGGCCGATTGCTACGGCATACTTGGCGCCGCTATCGTTGGCACCGTGCCTACCAGTCAGGTCGCACCCAAAGCCGAAAAGGCTGCCATCCGCGCCGTCGAACTCGATGCCACCCTCGCCGAGACCCAGACCGCACTCGCCACCGTCCAGTTCAACTACGACTGGAACTGGAAGGCCGCCGAGACCGGCTTCCGCCGCGCTATCGAACTGAACCCCAACTACGCCACCGCCCACCAGCGCTACTCGCTCTACCTGATTGCCATGGGACGCTCCGCCGAGAGCATCGCCGAGATGAACCGCGCGCGCGCCCTCGATCCCCTCTCGCTCAGCATGAACTTCAGCCTCGGCTGGCGGCTCTATATGGCTGGCCAGTACGACCAGGCCATCGCACAGCTCAACAACACCATCGAGATGGACCCCTCCTTTGTCCTCGCCCACATCGTCCTTGGACAGGCCCTCGAACAGAAGCGACTCTACCCCCAGGCCATCACGGAGTTGCAGAAGGCCGCCGCCATGTCGCACGACATACCGCCCGTCGTCGCAGCCCTCGGCCATGTCTACGCGGTCTCCGGCAAACGCATCGAAGCCCTCAACTTGCTCCGCGACCTGAAGCTACGCTCCCAGAACCAGTACGTCTCGCCCTTCTACCTCGCGCTTCTGTATGCCGGGATCGGCGACCACCACGAGACCCTCAACTGGCTCAATCAGGCCTACGACGACCGCTCCAACAATATGATCTTCCTCAGCGTCGACCCGCAGTTTCAGGGCCTCCGCACCGATCCTGAGTTCCAGAATTTGCTCCACCGCCTCGGACTCCCTGCCCCTGCGAAGTAGGCTCCACTCCCGCTGGCCAACCCGTCCCTAAGGCGCCAGCAGAATCCTCAGATCGCGAAGGTTATTCCCCGTCGGCCCCGTCACGAGGTTGTCGCCCAGCAGTCCCAGCAGCCCCTCGGAGTCAAATCGTGCCAGCGCCTGCTCCACCGGATAGCCCATCTGCTGTGCTCGCTGCAGCGTGCTCCCGTCCACCACTCCCCCGGCCGCAACACTGTTGCCATCGATCCCGTCGCTGCCCCCGCTCAACACGGTGATCTCTTCCCCGGCAATCCTCTGGGCACAGAGCAGCGCAAAGTGCTGATTCCGCCCTCCACGCCCAGTCGCCGTCGCTGGCACCCGCACCGTCACCTCCCCGGCAGAGAGCAGACACACTCGCTCGCCAGCCATGCGCAACTGCCTCAGCCGCGCCACCAGATACTCCGCCGCCTCCGCCACGCTCCAGTCATCGCACGCGTTGTCGATCTCCACGCGCCACCCCAGCGCTGTTGCCCGCGCTGCCGCCGCTACCTGCAACGATCGGCTATCCAGCAAGCAGCACCAACGCGACCGCGCAAACGCAGCATCCTTCTCCTTCGGCGTCTCCGCCAACCCAGGATCAAGCAGCATCGCAGCCACGCGCGGCGGCAGCACACTCTCCAATCGATACTCCGCCACGATCCGGCGCACATCGCCAACCGTACTGCGGTCGGGCAGTGTTGGACCGGAAGACAGCGCATCCAACTGGCCCGCCGGTACATCCGACCCCAACACCGTCAACTGCTCCGCCGG
>DAICZO010000062.1 GCA_027311125.1 Acidobacteriaceae bacterium | reverse complement strand
GTGGTGGCTAGTGCGGTGAGGAGGATGAGAGTACGGATGGGAGGCTCCTTAGTGGTCTGACCACTGGAGGCTATGATGGAGAGTCTGAGCTGTAGCTGTCAAGCTTGGGTTGCGTGGGAGTGGGTGGGATTGTGTGGCTGGTTCCGGTGGTGCGGGCATGAAAAAGCGCTGGCCGGGAGGGGAAGCTCCTGACCAGCGCGGATGAGTGGGTGTATCGGTTGAAGCTTAGAGGCCCTTGGCGACGAGGAACAGGATGAGGTCCTTGACGCGGTTGGAGTAGCCCCACTCGTTGTCGTACCAGCTGATGATCTTGCCGGTGTTGGTGCCGACGACCTTGGTGAGGAGGGAGTCGAAGATGGAGGAGAGGGGGTTGCCCTTGAAGTCGGAGGAGACGAGCTCTTCGTCGGTGTAGCCGAGGATGCCCTTGAGTGGGCCTTCCGCTGCTGCCTTGACGGCCTCGTTGATGGAAGCGACGGTGATGGGCTTCTCGGAGACGAAGGTGAGGTCGACGACGGAGACGTTGGGGGTCGGGACGCGGATGGCGAAACCATCGAGCTTACCGGCCATCTCGGGGATGACGAGCTTGAGGGCCTTGGCGGCACCGGTGCTGCTGGGGATCATGCTGAGAGCGGCAGCGCGGGCGCGACGAAGGTCCTTGTGGGGGGTATCGAGGATGACCTGATCGTTGGTGTAGCTGTGGATGGTGGTCATGATGCCGGAGGCGATCCCGAAGGTGTCGTTGAGGACCTTGACGACGGGCGCGAGGCAGTTGGTGGTGCAGGAGGCGTTGGAGATGACGTTGTGCTTGGCGGCATCGTACTTGTTGTCGTTGACGCCGAGGACGACGGTGATGTCCTCGTTGGAGGCGGGAGCGGAGATGATGACCTTCTTGACGGTGGAGCCGAGGTGAGCCTTGGCCTTGTCTGCGTCGGTGAAGAAGCCGGTGGATTCGACGACGATCTGTGCGCCAACGGAGGCCCAGTCGAGCTTGGCGTGATCGCGCTCTGCGAAGACCTTGACCTGCTTGCCGTCGACGGCGATGAAGTCGGCTCCGTGGGTGATGGTCTGCTTGAGATTGCCCAGGATGGAGTCGTACTTGAGGAGGTGAGCCAGAGTGGCTGGCGTGGTGAGGTCGTTGACGGCGACAAATTCGATGTCAGGGTTGCCGAGAGCTGAGCGGAAGACGTTACGTCCGATGCGGCCGAAGCCGTTGATGCCTACCTTAACTGCCATAAATTTAAGATCGCTCCTGTGAGTACTACGTTGTACACATCACTACGATTGTAGACTGCGCGAGGCATGAAAGGGCATAAAGAAGGAGAGGAATCGGAGGATACGGGTTGTGGGGTGTGCGGGGGGTGCTGGAAGAGGTGCAAGGATTTGCGAGGGTGTTCGGGGCTGTGTTACAAGCGTGACATGCGCGAACTGCGCGAATGGATGCGCCAAAAGATGAGACGACGCCCTAGACGTGGCCCGAACGAATCGGAGTCCACCGGTAAAAGCGGGCAGGAATTGCCTGTCAACCAACTTGCACCTTTACGGCCGACTTACCCGGAGCCCTTGCCGGTACGAGTGACCGAACCAACGACGCCGATTGCGGTGGAAGCACCAGTATTCGATACGGATGTAGCTGCTGCTGGATTTGAGCCTGCCGCGGTGGCTGCCGAGAAGACGATTGTGGTGGAGACGCAGCCAGAATCGTTGAGTACGCCTCCTGCGGAGCCGCAGGCGTTGAAGTCGCCACGGGGCTATGTGGTGCTGACGATTGGGCTGCCGGGATCGGGCAAGACGACGTGGTACAAGCGGCGCGGGGTGACTCCGTTGTCGAGCGATCTGCTGCGGACGCTGCTGTTTGACGATATTGCGGAGCAGCGGTATCAGGGGCTGGTGTTCAGCACGCTGCGCAGTCTGCTGCGGGCACGACTGATTGCCAAGATGCCCTGGAACTATGTGGATGCGACCAATCTGAGTCCGCATGAGCGGAAGCAGTGGATAAAGATGGCGAAGAGCTTCGGGTACGAGGTTCAGGCGGTGTTCTTCGATGTGCCGCTCTCGGTGTGCATGGAGCGGAACAGCAAGCGTGACCGCGCGGTGACGGATGAAGTGATGCAGAAGATGGCAGAGCGTCTGAAGCCACCTTCGTTCAAAGAAGGCTTTGAAAAGATAACGGTGGTGCGGGTGAAGGGACAGCCGGGGACGATGCCGGTCGCTGCGGCCGATGAGGTTGCGGCTGGCGAGCAGGGTGGAGCGATGCATGCTCCGGAGGCTGCGGAGTAAGGCGTTCCCACGCAAGGGAAGATCGAGAGTACAGACATGCCCAATGCAGGCGTTACGTTCGCGAAGGTGAGCTATACGC
>DAICZO010000061.1 GCA_027311125.1 Acidobacteriaceae bacterium | reverse complement strand
CGACAAACGATTGTTTTCCTGCTGGAGCAGGTACAGTTGTGCCTGGGGGTTCCGGCGCCGGCTGTGGCGGATGCGAGCCGGTATGGGGTGTATCTGCTGAACTCGATGCTGGGCGGAGGGATGAGTTCGCGGCTGTTCCAGTCGATCCGGGAGGACCGGGGGCTGGCGTACTCGATTTATTCGGAGATGAATCCGTTTCGGGACACGGGGTCGCTGTGTGTGTATGCGGGGACGGCGGTGGACAAGACGGAGGAGGTGCTGCGGCTTACGCTGCTGGAGCTGCGGCGTCTGAAGGAAGAAGCGGTGACGGAGGCGGAGCTGAAGCGGGCGAAGGACCAGTTGAAGAGCAATATTGTGATTGGACTGGAGAGCTCGGGCAGCAGGATGTCGAATCTGGCGCGGCAGCAGATGTTCTTCGGACGTTTTTTTGGGGTGGACGAGATTGTTGCGGACATCGAAGCGGTGCGGGCGGAGGATATCCAACGACTGGCACAGGAGCTGTTTCGGCCGGAGGCGATGGCGCTGACGCTGCTGGGAAATCTGGGGACGATGAAGATAGAGCGGGAGCAACTGGCCTGCTAGGTGGCGACCGGTGTACTGGCCGATGTTGGTGAGTACTGGTAGAGTTTGGTCGAGAGACATTACGAATTTGAGCGGGTTGCCGAGGCCCGATGACCGAGGGATGATGACGATACGCAAGGGTTTACTGGATGGGATGGACGGGATGGACGTGGAGCGCGAAGGCGGCTTTACGCTGATTGAGCTGCTGATTGTGATGTCGGTGATGCTGATTCTGATGACGCTGGCGGTGCCGCAGTTGCTGAAGCTGCGGAAGCAGGCGAATGAGACGTCGGCGATCCAGTCGGTGCGGACGATTGGGCAGGCGGAGTTGCAGTACAACTCGGCGTATCCGGCGAATGGATTTTCCTGCTCGCTGGCGACGCTGGGCGGGGACCCGAAGTCGGGCGCTCCGACGGCACAGGCGGCGCAGTTGATTGAGCCGGGACTGGCTACGGGGCAGAAGGCGGGCTACACGTTCGCGATTACGAACTGCACCAAGGTGACGGTGAATAACCAGGATATGTATACGTCGTACGAGATTACAGCGGTGCCGCAGTCGATTGGGAAGTCGGGCGATAACGGGTTCTGCGCGGATGAGAACAATACGATTCGCAAGGACCCGGCGGGTGGAACGAACTGCACGCAGCCAATCCAATAATGCAGACGCGGTGGATGTTGCTGGTGCCGCTGGTGCTGGGTTGGAGCACCCTGCTGGTGGCGCAGGACGATGCGATTCTGCGGAAGGTGGATGAGCACTACAACCATTTGAGCTCGCTGAAGACGCACTATTCCGAGCACTATAGCGGGATGGGCATGGACCGCGTGGAAGAAGGCACGCTGCTACTGAAGAAGCCGGGGCGGATGCGGTGGAGCTATGCGGAGCCGGTGGGTAAGGTGTTTGTGCTGGATGGGAAGTATGGGTGGTTTTATACGCCCGGGGATGCGCAGGTGCAGCGGGTTCCGGCGAAGGAGCTAGATGATCTGCGGTCGCCACTGCGGTTTTTGCTGGGGCATACGCAGTTGAAGAAGGAGCTGGACGGGATTGCGGTGGCGGCTGAGGGTGCGGGGTTCCGGATCAGCGGGGTGCAGAAGGGGATGGCGGAGCGGGTGCAGCGGCTGACGCTGGTGGTGTCGGCGACGGGGTCGATTGAACGGATGAAGCTGGAAGAGGTGGATGGGGCGGTGACGGAGTTTACGTTCTCGGGGATGGAGGAGAATGTGCCGGTGAAGGACGGGGACTTTGTGTTTGTGGTGCCGCGTGGGGTGAGCGTGGTGGAGGGGATCAAGCCGATTTAGGTTGGGTGGGAATCAACGGATTTGTAATGTTGGTTGGGTAGAATAAGGGATTGAGCAGTGATATTACGGAGCGCGGGAAGGCCGCGCGGAAGAGTTGAGAGTGATGGTGGAGAACGTTTTGGCTGAGAGCTTGAGTACGGTGGAGTTTCATGGGGCGGTGCATGGGTTGGTGCCGGCGGTAGCGGTGTTCGATTGCGATGGGACGTTGTGGTCGGGGGATGCGGGCTCGACGTTTATGAAGTGGACGATCGATACGGGGCTGGTGTCGCGGGAGACTACGGACTGGATCGCCGGGCGGTATCGCGGGTACAAGCGGGGTGAGGTTTCGGAGCTGACGATCTGCGGGGAGATGGTGCAGATGTACCACGGGCTGCGCGAGGAAGAGATGCGGAAGGCGGCGCGGGAGTTTTTTGCGAGCCAGATTGAGAAGAATATCTTTCCGGAGATGCTGGAGCTGGTGGAGGAGTTGAAGGCCAAGGGCGTGGAGATTTGGGCGGTGAGCTCGACCAACGACTGGGTGATTGAAGAAGGCGTGAAGCGGTTTGGGATTGCGGCGGAGCGGGTGCTGGCGGCGCGGGTGCAGGTGTTGGATGGGGTGGTGACGGAGAAGCTGCTGGATGTGCCGACGGATGAGGGCAAGGTGGCTTCGCTGGCGCGGATGGGGATTGTGGCTCCGGATGCGGTGTTTGGGAACTCGGTGCATGATGCGGCGATGCTGGGGATCGCGCGGCGAGCGTTTCCGGTGAACCCTTCGGCGGAGTTGTTGGCGCGGAGTGCGGCGGAGGGTTGGCCGGTGTATTGGCCGGCATCGGTTGCACCAAAGGGTATTTCAGTCAAGTAACGATTGCTGAGGCTTTTGGACGACGATTACCGTCTAAACTAGAGACGGTGAAAGAGCCTATACGCAAGCTGGATGGATATACGG
>DAICZO010000057.1 GCA_027311125.1 Acidobacteriaceae bacterium | reverse complement strand
CGGCGTCCACACCCCAGTCTGCATCTCCACACCTTATCGTCCCATTTACTTCAAGCCAAGCGCCGTCACATATCCCTCATTGCGATGACACTCTTCAAATTGAATCTTCTGAAGCAGATCCACAAAAGCCGCCTGAATATGCTCTTCACTCGGACGCGCCGCGACGGACTTCTCAGCATCTCCAGTCCTCCTGCTGAGCTTGGCATACGCTATCACTTCGTCCCAATACATCGGCTTACTAAACGTCATCACAGCAGACGGGGCTTCCATCTTCTTATAAGGCCAGAAAGTCCTGGCGATATCGTTCTCATCCAGCACCTTCCGAAAACTGCTGATCCATTCGTCGCTATTCTCACCCGACTCACCCATATAGATCGGAACGTCATACTTATCCCTAAAGTCCAGATACTCCTGAATCACGTTCTTGGTCGGTTCAGTCCAGTACTTGTGAAATGTATACATGGAGTTGGCGTCAAACGGAGTCCCAAACACCTTGAAGTTCGAATCCCACTGAGCTCCACCGAAGATCACCATGTGGTTGCGGTCGACCTCGCGCACTGCAGCCGTCAACCGCTTATACAAAGGCTCCAAATAAGGATTCAAACGCTGCAACTTGGGGTAATGCGGAATTGGCTCATTCAGCAGGTCATACCCCAACACGGTTGAATTATCGTGATAGTGAGCCGCTATACGCCGCCAGATCTTCACAGTCTGCTGCTGCTCCTGCTCACTCTCATAGAGCCACGGATACCCCCAACTATCATCGATATTGGTCCCCGTCTGCCCACCCGGCGCGCAATGCAAATCTAGAATCAGATAGACACCCGCCTGCTTCGCCCATACCGACAGACGATCTACCAATCGAAATCCCTCGTCATTACCCTCCTCAAAAAACTTGTAGTGCAGCGGAACCCGCAATACGTTCACTCCGGCTCGGCCCAGTGCGGCAACATCACGTTGCGTCACGTAGTTCGCTCGGTACTGCTGCCAAAACTCAGACGCCTTCGCAGGTCCGAGCAGATCATTTACCAGTTCCTCAATCTCGCGCGGAGACTGCGGCCCACCATCAAACCGAAACATATAGCCTTCAGGAACCATCCAGTTGCCCAGGTTAGTTCCATGCAAATGCAGTTCTTTACCAGAACCATCCACGATCAATTTGCCCTTGGCATGCACGAATTGACCCTGCGCACTCGCCACGACCACACACAGAAACACAAATAGCCAAAACTTTTTCAGCATCGCTTACCTCGCCAGACAACCCATCATAGCCCTGACCTCGCCCGCTTTTCCTCGCAAAACCCAGATACCATCGAAAGTGAACATGACTGACGCAAAAGCTCTCTCCCCCGCCATCCTGCTGCACATCTCCACCACCTTTAGCCTCCCCGTTCAAGGCCTCATTGCCGTCATTACGTTGCTCGACGAAGGCGGCACAGTCCCCTTTATCGCCCGCTACCGCAAGGAAGCCACCGGCAACCTCGACGAGGTTCAGATCCGCACCATCGAAGAACAGCTTGCCTACTTCCGCGACCTCGCTTCACGTCGCGAATCGATCCTGGCCTCGATCGCCGAACAGGGCAAACTCACCGACGAACTCAAGCTCCGCATCGAATCCACCCTCGACAAGAGCGAACTCGAAGACCTCTACCTTCCCTACCGGCCAAAGCGTCGCACCAAAGCCACCATCGCCCGCGAGAAAGGCCTCGAACCCCTCGCCCTCTACCTCTGGAACCAGCAACGCACCGAAACTCCGCTAAGCACCTTCGCCGCGACCTTCGTCGATCCGGAAAAATCCGTGCTCTCTCCCGAAGATGCGCTCGAAGGAGCCCGCCACATCGTGGCCGAAATCATCAGCGAGACGGCAGACCTCCGCAAAGTTGTCCGCCAGCTCATGTACGACGAGGGCATCGTTGTCAGCCGCAAGTCGCTCGACGCCGTAGACGAGCAGGCCAAATTCAAGATGTACTACGACTACCGCGAGGCTGCCAAAACCATCCCCTCCCATCGCATGCTCGCCATTCGGCGTGGTGAAAGCGAGGGCATCCTCTACTTCCTCATCGAGCTGGATTCACTTCGCGCTACCTCCCTCCTCCGTGCTCGCATCCTCCGCGCAGAAGGCGACTGGACGCCACAACTCCTCCTCGCCATCGAAGACTGCTGGCAACGCCTCCTCAGCTCTTCCATTCAGTCCGAGCTCCGTCTCGAACTCAAAAAGCGCTCCGATACCGAGGCAATTCAAGTCTTCCGCGACAATCTCTTCAACCTTCTGCTCAGCGCGCCCGCAGGCCCTATCTCAGTACTCGGAATCGACCCCGGTCTACGAACCGGATGCAAGATTGCAATAGTCGATGAGACCGGCAAGTTCCTCGCCCACGACGTCATCTACCCCCACAC
>DAICZO010000055.1 GCA_027311125.1 Acidobacteriaceae bacterium | reverse complement strand
CTGTGGGTAGGTGTAGCGGGTGAGGGATTCGGGTTTGATCTGGATGCTGTAGCCGGGAGCGGTGGGGAGTTGGTAGTGGCCGTTGCGAATGACGGTGGGGTGGAGGAAGTGCTCGTGGAGGTGGTCGACGAACTCGATGACGCGGGCTTCGAGGGAGGCGGAGACGGAGAGGAAGTCGAAGATGGAGAGGTGCTGGACGTACTCGCAGAGGCCGACGCCGCCTGCGTGGGGGCAGACGGGGATGTTGAATTTGGCGGCGAGGAGGAGGATGGCGAGGTTCTCGTTGACTCCGGCGACGCGGCAGGAGTCGAGTTGGAGGACGTCGATGGCGTTGGCCTGGAGGAGTTGCTTGAAGATGATGCGGTTCTGGACGTGCTCGCCGGTGGCGATGCGTACGGGTGCGGCTTCGCGGCGGATGCGGGCGTGGCCGAGGATGTCGTCGGGGCTGGTGGGCTCCTCCATCCAGTAGGGTTTGAGTTCGGCTAGCTGGCGGGTGCGCTGGATGGCTTCGAGGACGCCCCATTTCTGGTTGGCGTCGACCATGAGATGGTTGGTCCAGCCGATCTCTTCGCGGACGATGTGACCGCGGCGAAGGTCTTCGGCTGGGTCGCCGCCTACTTTGAGTTTGAAGTAGGTCCAGCCATCGGCGAGAGCTGCTTTGGCGAGGTGGCGGATCTTGTCTTCGGAGTATCCGAACCAGCCTACGGAGGTGGTGTAGGCGGGGTAGCCGTGCTGCTGGAGTTGGGCGAGACGTTGCGGCTGGCCGGCACTGCGGGCGCTGGTGAGGATGGCCAAGGCTTCGGCTTCGGTGAGGGCGTCGTCGATGTAGCGAAAGTCTACGGCGGAGAGGAGTTGAGCTGGCTCCATGTCGGCGAGGAGCTGCCAGAGAGGCTTGGACTCGGATTTGGCGTAGAGATCCCAGACGGCGTTGATGAGGGCTCCGGTGGCGAGATGGATGACGCCTTTTTCGGGGCCGAGCCAGCGGAACTGGGAGTCGTCGGTGAGCTGGCGGGCAAAGGCGCGGAGGTCGTCGGTGATGGAGGACAGGGTGCGGTTCACGGCGTATTGGCTGAGGTATTGGAGGGCCTGGACGACGAGGTCGGTACCGCGGCCGAGGGTGAACGTGAGGCCGTGGCCTTCGAGGGGGGAGTTGGTTTCGAGGATGCAGTAGGCGGCGGAGTAGTCGGGATCTACGTTGACGGCGTCGGAGCCGATGTGGTGGCTGGAGGTGGGAAAGCGGAGGTCGATGACGCGGACGGCAGTGATGCGGAGTTGGTTCACGGGCGATTCACTTTCGTGGCGGAGGTGCGGTGGAGATGCGGTTGCAGGGTGAGCTGGGGGCTTAGGCTGCCGTCCATCCGCCGTCGATGGGGATGACGGCGCCGTTGATGAATTCGGCCTCGCGGGAGCAGAGATAGCGTACGAGGGAGGCGATGTCTTCGGGGGTTCCGAGGCGTCCGATGGGCTGACGGGCGACGAGTTCGGCACGGACTTTTTCTTTTTCGTGGGCGTGGTATTTGTCGAGGTAGCCTTCGACGAAGGGCGTCTGGACGGTGCCGGGAGCGATGCAGTTGCAGCGGAGCTGGGTGGGATAGTCGACGGCGATCTGGCGGGTCATGGCCTGGACGGCACCTTTGCTGGCGCAGTAGGCGAAGCGCTGCTTGACGCCGACGGAGCCGGCGACAGAGCCGATGTTGACGATGGAGCCATGGGCTGCGAGGAGCTGGGGGAAGAGAGCCTGGGTGACGAGGAAGACGGAGTGGACGTTGACGCGCATGACGCGCTCAAAGTCCGGCAGGGGGGTGCGGGTGATGTCGCCGACGAGGCCGATGCCGGCGTTGTTGACGAGGATATCGAGGTGGGTGAGGTGGGCGGTGGCGGCGGCGATGGAGTCAGGGTCGGTGACGTCCATGGCGACGGCGGTGGCGCCGGGAAGCTGGTCGGCGAGTTGCTGCGCGGCGGGGAGGTTGACGTCGGCGATGAGGAGTTGAGCACCGGCGCGGGTTAGTTCGCGACAGGAGGCGGCACCGATGCCGCTGGCTCCGCCGGTGACGAGGGCGAGTTTGCCGTCGAGGCGGAAGGCTTCCGGGAGTGGAGAATCAGGTGAGTTGGACACTGCAAAAGCATACCTCGTTTCTATGGTGGGGAAGGCTGCAAATGTGGGAGGCGAGCGAAATATTTTTTATTTGTGAAAGATGTTTTCCATGAATTGGGGTGCGATGAGGGGTGTAGTGACGTGAAAAAGCCCCGGCGTTTGGAGCGCCGGGGCGGTTGGTTGCGGTGGAGGTTATGGGAGGGTCTGGAAGCGGCCGTTCATGAGGCCGATGGCGTAGGGCTGGTAGAGCGGGACCGCCGAGCCGACGATCTCAGTGATGGAGGTAGCGCCATCGTTGGCGATCCAGAGGTTACCGGACTGGTCGATGGCGAGGGCGCGGCCGGGGCCGAGGTAGGAAGCGGACTTCTGGAAGCCGCCGGCGGCGGTTCCTGTGCGGGAGAGGGCGACCTGGGTGGGGCTGATCTCGGTGAGACCGTAGAGGCCGCTGGTGGAGTTGACGGCGTTGTTGACGCTCCAGATGTTAGTGGGGGCGAAGTTGACGCTGCCGTCGAGGACGATGGAGGTGGGGGTGTTGAGACCACCAAGGCCGCTGGAGGTTGGCCAGCCATTGACCGGGGCATAGCTGGCGCCGCTACCGTTCCACTTGGTGATGTAGTTGTCGGTGCCCTGTACGGAGACGAAGACGTTGTTGGTCTGCGGGGTTCCGTTGACGAGGTCGACAGCGATTCCATAGGTGGGAGCGGTTGTACCGAAGATGGAGGTGTTGTAGCCGTTGAGCAAGTTAGGACCCGAGGTAGCCGGGGCAACGTTGGTGAAGAACGTGCTCCCTGACGTAGCCCAGATGGCTCCACCGCCCGTGATGGAGTTATCGACGAAGAGCCGGTTGGCAGTACCGATGGAGGAGGAGATCTGCACTGGGTTGACGGCTGCGGATGCAGTGGAAGCGCCAGAGATCATGAAGAGCTTACCGGTGGAAGCAGTGGAGAAGTAGACGTTGTGGTTGCCGTCGGCGACGATCGCGAGAGGTGCATCCGTGGTGGGGAAGGTAAGGGTGGTGTGAGCGACTGGGTCGTAGCGGTAGAGGTTGTTGGCGGTGCCACCGAACCAGACCTTGCCCTGGTCGTCGAGGACGCCGCCGCCCTGAGAGCCGCCGCTGAGGAAGACGCAGGACTGAGGTGTTCCGTTGGCGGAGAAGCCAGCGAGGTTACCGGTGCCGGCTTGTCCGTTGGCGAACCAGATGCCTCCGTTGATGTCGACGTTGATGTCTTTGGGTGCGTTGATGAAGCCGCCGCCAGTACCGCAGGTGCTGGTGGTGGAGTAGTTGACGGCGATGGTCCAGTCGGACGGGATCGCCGTGAGGGAGGGATTGTAGGGCGCGCCAACGGCTGGCGAGAGGTTATAGAGATTGGTGAGATTGGTGGTGCTGCCGTTGGTGGGGTTGGTGAGCATGTAGAAGGCTGCCTGCAGGACGTCGGTGGCGGCCGGGAAGACGTAGCTGCTGAGGCGACCGGTGAAGGTGGGGTCAGCCGGCGGGGTTGCGTTGGCAAAGAGGGTGTTGCAGTTGGAGGCGCCTGCCGCTCCATTGTTGACGCAGGAGGAGATGATATTGGCGATGTGGTTGATCTTGGCGACTTCGGGGGTGGCGGTGACGGTAACGGCTGCGACGCCATCGCCGGTGCTGGCGCCTGTGTGGTTGACGGTTGTGAAGGCGGTGCCCTGAGTGAGATCAACGAGATTGGAGACGAGCGATACGGAGTTGACGAGGGCCTGCTTGGCAGCGCCGATGCCGTCGTGACCGATGGACTCGGTGATGGGATCGAAGTACTGTTGGAGGGCCGCGATGCTGGCAACGGTGGTGACCTCCGAGAGATTGAGGACGGGCGACGTGCCGGAGGTGAGGGTGCTGCAGAGGCCTATGGGCGAGAGGAAGACAGCCGCGGTGTTGTTGAGCGAGGGGTTTCCGTTGTTGAGGGTGTTGCCGCCACGGGCGACGACGTAGACGACGGGATCGCCGGAGACGGGACAGGAGAAGGTGGAGCCTGTGGATGGGTGGGAGTTTCCGTTGACGGGATCGACGGTGAAGGCGAAGGAACCGGTGCCGTCGGCTGCGGTGGTGGTGGTAGCGGCAACGGTGCTGGCGGAGCGGAGTCCGCTCTCACCGGCGAAGTTGACGGTGACGGTAGCACCGGAAACGGGCTGGTTGCCGCCGTGGACTCGTCCGGTGACTGTGGCTCCGGAGTTGAGAGAGTTAGCGGAGGAAGCCGTCGAGACCATATTGGCGCAGCCTGCGGTGAGGATGGCACTCGAAGCGAGCAGGGCGAGGATGGATCGTGTTGCTCCCTGGGTACGGGTGAGATTGAAACCATTCATAGTAGATGCCTCCGAAGGTTGGTTGCTGCGGTTTGCTCCTGAGCGAGCGGACGAGTTTGCGATGACAAAACCTTTAAGAGCGAGGTTGCGGACTGACAGGCACGGGAGGCTGCGAGTGAGCTTCCTCCGGTGGGGATGTGGACTGTGTTTCAGCCACGCCTGCCAGTGCGAACGAAATTCGCCCTGACACGGTGAAGAATATGACAAAACCAAGGGGAATGGTTGAGATTTTTTGGGGTGTGATGGCGTCGAGATGGGAGCGAACTTAGGTTGTATTTCGCAGCGTGCTGGAAGCAAACGTAACGTGGTACGGACCTTGCTGCTGGTGGTGTCGGGATCGAACAGGAAGGTGCAGGAGTGATGAAATTATCCATTGATTCAGAGGTTTGCAGGGCTTTCCGATGGAGGCGATGGAAGTGGATGGACGTGCGTGGCGTGGCGAGACGGGTGGGGGGTGGGGGGAGATTCTTCTCGATCACGACGCGGTTGCAGGCGCAGAGGAGGACGGAATCGAGCACCAGCGATACAACTAATGTGGCAGACGGAGCGGCTAACGAGTGCGGGATTTCGTCGGGTGAAGGATGGTTTGGCGACTGCAGGCGTGGGAATCAGGTGGATTGCAGGGTGGTGTGGCGGGGTGTTGGGAGAGGGTCGGACGAGTGGTTTATTTCGCGGGTGTCGTTGTATCGTGAAAGGGCTGGACGCGTGACGAGGATGTGACTCAAGCAGAGAGCGTTGCGCTGAATGACAAGACCGACAAAGTTTGGGAGGATGGCCGAAATGATGACGACTGGACGAAGGAAGACACTTGCGGCGCTGATGCTGGGTGCGGCGTTGATGGTGGGTGGGTGCAAGAGCACACCGCCTGCTGCTGCTGGCACGACGAATCCTGATGGATCGATTACGAACCCGGATGGGTCGGTGACGTATCCGGCGGGGACGATGCAGGCCCGGGCAGCGGCGGGCAAGGTGAATCCGGATGGGTCGATTACGAATCCGGATGGATCGATTACCTACCCTGCGGGTACTGGGCCTGCGGGTGCTGGTGCGCGGGCGGGTGGCGAAGGACCGCGGCGGCCAGAGGCGGGTGAGCCAGCGCGAGCAGGAGGCGGGCCAAGCGGACCGAGCCGAGGTGCTGCTCCGGCGATGCAGCCGGTGGTGGTGCCGAGCGGGACGGCGGTAGCGGTGTCGATGTCGGAGACGCTGAGCGCGAGCCGGAACAATGCCGGGGACGGATTCAGCGGGGTGCTGGCAGAGCCGCTGACGAGCCAGGATGGAACGACGGTGTTTCCGCGGGGCACGCAGGTGTCGGGCACGGTGGCTGCGGCGAAGGGCCGGGGCCGGTTCAAGGGCGCTGGCGATCTGGCGATCGAGTTGACGTCGATTGGCGGGATGCGCGTGAGCACGGACGAGTATGAGAAGGCGCAGGCTGGCAAGGGCCGACGGACCGCGGAGATGATCGGCGGCGGCGGTGGTGCTGGCGCCCTGATTGGCGGACTGGCAGGGGGCGGCAAGGGCGCGCTGATTGGCGGACTGCTGGGCGCTGGTGCGGGTACGGCGGGCGCGGCGTATACGGGGAACAAAGACGTGGTGATACCGGCGGAGGCGATTGTGCGGTTTCATTTGACTGCGCCCATGTCAGTAGGCCGGTAGGTCATTTGTCGTTGTTGGAGGCGAACACCCTTCCCTGGTGGAAGGGTGTTCGTGTTTTTGGGGCTGGCTGCGCTGGCGGGTGGGAGGCGGTAGACTTGGAGGATGCGTCTGAGTCCTGTGTTTTTACTGTCCGCGATGGATGTATCCCACTTCCCTACTGAGGCGAAGACGATGGGTGCGCCGGAGATTGCGTTTCTGGGGCGATCGAATGTGGGGAAGTCCTCGTTGATCAACTCGCTGCTGGGGTCGCGGGAGGCGAAGGTGTCTTCGACACCGGGGCGTACGCGGGCGATCAATTTTTTTGCGCTGCACGAAGGGGTGGGAGAGAAGAAGAAGCTGCGTCCGACGATGATCTTTGCGGACCTGCCGGGGTATGGGTACGCGAAGATCTCGAAGTCGATCTCATCGGAGTGGCCGAAGTTTATTGAGCCGTACCTGGCGGAACGAGATGCGCTGGCGCTGGCGATTTGCCTGGTGGATACGAATATTCCTCCGC
>DAICZO010000030.1 GCA_027311125.1 Acidobacteriaceae bacterium | reverse complement strand
AACCTTACCACCGAGGATGGTGTGATGTTCGGACATGCAAGAGCACCTCCTGACATCCAAAATACTACAAAAGTGTGGAACAGTTGTGTAACGGAAGCGGCCCGGCTGGATCGACTATAAGATGCTTATTTTGAATGATTTGAGTGGTCATGGAAGACTGTCTTGGACGATTTTGAGTCCGCTGCGTCTGCCAGTTCCGCCATCCCGGCTCTACATGTATTGAAACACTGCTTGCACTAACAACCTTGGTAGAAACCAACCGTCAGCAACTTTTCAAGTATCGCATCTGCCAAACTTCCCTACAAGCCCAACCCTACTCAATATTTGTCAGGCTTCCCTCCGATGGAGCCCAAGAGTACTCACTTGCCCACTCGAACAGGCGGCATCTCCTCCAGACGATCTACCCCCTCACGCACATGCACCATCTCATCAGCTTTAACGTTAGTAAATACTTGTTTCGTCTTCGAGACGGGCCAATCGATCTCTATATTGGCCACAGACGATGCATCTCCCAGACCAATATGTTGACGCAACGGATTACCACCAAAGCTCGATCCATAACCAACCGTTCGGTAGATCTTTCGCTCCCCGGCAGCCTCCCGAACCGTCACACAGATCCGAGCCCCAAACGCCGCCCGATTGGTCGAAACCCCCTCCAACTCGATCGTCAACCAATGATGGCCATGGCCAGGGTTATGGTACAGAACACTTTGGAATGTATCCCCCGGCAACGCCCCACCCATCTCTTCAAACACATCCTCACTACCCGTATTTTCTACGTCGCCAAACGCTACTCCATGCCCCTTCTGAAGATGTCCAAATCCACCTGACGTCGTCACATCCAGGAATCGCTTACCGCCGTCATTTCTGAACATCCGATTCGGCAACAATGCCGTATACGGCGAATCCCCCGTCCCCAGATAAACGTCCAGATATCCGTCATTATCCAGATCACCGAAGTTTGCACCCATCGTCAAAATTGCTCGATCCAGATGCACCTCTTGCGTAACATCCCGAAACGTTCCGTCATGGTTATTTCGGTAGAGTCGTGGGGTCTCAGCATGGAACGGCTTACCCATCTCGAACGCACCGACATCCTGCGCCGACTCAGCCGAATAGCCCGCAACAAAAATATCTGGCCATCCATCATTGTCATAATCAAAAAACCACGTGGCAAAGCTATGCTTCTGAGTTCCTACTCCAGCCATAGACGTCACGTCCGTAAACTTCCAGCCCCGAACGCTACCGCTCGTGTCCTGCGGCCCATCATTTCGAAATAAATGATTTCCGCCACTCAGCACGGAGACATACAAATCAGGACGCCCATCATTATTGAAGTCGCCCCACGCAACCCCCTTCACAAATCCCAACTCTGCCAACCCACTTGGTCCCGCCATCTCGGTAAACGTACCGTCGTGATTATTGTGGAAGAGTTGTGACGGATGGGGATCATCCTTCGTCGACTCATGTCCTACAAACAAGTCAAGGTACCCATCGTTATCGAAGTCAGCCCACGCCGCAGTCTGCGTCGGATGGAGTGACATCAACCCTGCTGCCTCCGTCACGTCATCGAACGTCCCATCCCCATTGTTGCGCAGCAACGACATCGGATACTTACCATACTTCCCCATCCACGCACCGCGCAGCACCAGCACATCCGGATGCCCATCATTGTTGTAGTCCGTCACCACCAGGTTCAGACCACCGGTCTCGCCCCTCAGTCCAGCCTTCATCGTCACATCGCGAAAGCTACCGTCACCATTGTTATGGAACAGATGCATCTGGTCACGAGGCCCCGACGAGGTCACCATAATATCCAGCAAGCCGTCGCCATCGAAGTCTTCCATCACCACCCCGCCCGCATGGCTCGTCACGTCCAATCCAGCGGCAGGCGCATAGTCTGGGAAGTCCCCAATATCCTGCTCAGAGTCGAACAAACTACTCTCAATAAGCCACTGCTTCGGCACGTCCTGCGGATAGCGGCCTAGCTGCATGAAAGCCACATTAAGCAGCCAGCGCGCCTCCATATCATTCGTATTCCGCTCCAGTAGTGCCGTAAACTCGCGCACAGCACCCTCCGCTCCACGCGGCAACTTGTGTACGCCCGACGCTCGTATCGGAAAGATGCACGACTTCTGCCCATGCATATGTAAACAGTTTTCCTGCTCCCCCAGCCGCAGATACGACAGCGCAAGCCACTCCCCTAGGTCATGTTCCGCAGTCGGCGGTAACGTCTCATGCAGCGCTGCGACTCTGGTTCGCAGTGCCTCAAACGCCTCGATAGCTCCAGCGCTATCACCAGCACGCAGCAGTTCCCTGCCCAACTCCAGCCGTACCATCACCTCGTCTGTAAATCCCAGCGGTCGCTGTAATAGCTGCCGATAATACACCGCACGCTCTGCCTGCTTGTTCGGATCACCCTTCCAATCGCTCGTCTCGTAGATCTGCGCAAGCAACGCAGCCATCTTCTTGGTGCTTGCCGATTGATATGTAACCGAAGCTGTTGCAGAAGAAACTCCGGCCTCAACCCCAGGAGAACCCCCATGCTCATGACCGGTCTGCGCCCACGCTCCCAGCGCCAAAGCACACGCTACCAGCACTCCACTCGTTCTAATGTACCGATTCAAGCTTAGGCTCATTATTCGCCTGTATCTTCTGCGCGACCTCGGTCTCACGCGCCGCGTCCTCACTCCGCCCCAGTGCGCGGTAAGCCTGCCCCAGCAAACTATGAGTCATATAGTTCGATGGATCCATCTTCACCGCACGATCGAGATACGTCACCGCTCCAACCGGGTCCTGCCGTTTCAACATCACCTTGCCCAACAAAATATAGGGTCCCGTTGCATTAGGCTCCAGCAACACCGCCCGCTGTAACGACTGCTGCGCCATCACATAATTCCCAGCGCGGCTATAAGCATCTCCCAGCCGGTCATACACCCCACCCTCCAGCGGATTACGCACGCGCTCCTTCTCAAACTCCGCAATTGCCTCGTCCAGGTGCTCGCCCGCCAAGGCAATCTCTCCAAGCAATCCATGCGCCAGCGGCAACTCCGGATTCAACTCCAGGGCCTTCCGCGCATACTCCTGCGCCACCGGAACATACTCTCGCCGCAACAGCATCCGCGCTGCCAGCAGATAGGCCGAGGCAGAGTCCGGCGCAAACCCATACTGACTCGCAAACGCATGCCGCGCACTGTCATAATTCCTCGTATCCAGATAGCACAGCGCCAACACATAGCTAGGATCGACCTTGGTCTGTTCCGTCCAGTTATGCGCCGACTCCAGCAGCGGGATTGCATCCTTCGGCCGCCCCAGTCGGAACAGCGTCAACCCCTGCATCTGAGTAGCCTCCTGATCCTTAGGATCAACCTTCAAGGCCGCAGCAAACGCAGCATCCGCCTCCGTAAATCGGTTCTTCGCATACAACGCAACGCCCCGAACCCTGTCCAATCCGGGCGTTGCAGGCTGCTGAGCCTGCAACTGATCCAGGCTCTTCAACGCCGCGTCAACCTGACCGCGATCAATCAAATGGCGAATCTGCACCAGCGTAAGAACATCTCCACTCCCACCACTTCCTGCCGCAGCAGGCACCTGCGCACCAAGCATCCCGGGTACAAACACCGTCCCACCCACCAACGAAAATAAAACAACGAACCTGCAGAAAATACGCATGAGTTACCTGACCTGAATCATAAGACAAAAGTAAGCGGGGGAGCCATGGCTCCCCCGCTTGGTTGTACTGCGTTATTAGAACTGGACGCGCAGTGAGAACTGCAGTTGACGGGGGCTTGTCGTACCGCCAGGTCCAGGCCCACCTGAGATGGATCCAGTCTGCTCGACATTACCACCAGGGTTGGCAAAGTTGATGTGGTTGAACCCATTGAACGCATCGACACGGAACTGGGCGAGGAGGCTTTCATGGATTGGGAAGTTCTTTTGCAGCGACAGATCAGCGTTGAAGAAATGAGGGCCCCAAGCATTGTTTCTGCCACCATTTCCAATCTGGTCAAGTCCAGGACAGCTAAAACCACTCGAAGGCGTGGTGCAAATATTCAAAGTCTTCGAAGCGGAGGCATGACCAGGAAGCACACTGTCATAGAACTTAAGACCCCCGCCAGGAAAGCCAGATGCACCTGTTTTGAGGCCACTGGAGCTACCATTGGGGTAACAAGGAGCGGAACCCGGAACTTGCTGTCCGCACTCGCTGTCGCTCAAGGTGAAGGGAAGACCACTCGCGTAAGTCATCACAGGGCTGAACTGCCATCCGCCAACAATTTGATTGACGACTGCATTTGCATGCCCAAGGAACATCTGATTACGGCCAAACGGCAGGAGATAAGTTCCATACAGAGTCATCTGGTTGCGGCGAACTGAATCGTCGGGTCCCTTGACTGCTGCCTTGCTCCACGTTGCATAGCCAGAGTTGAAGTTGGTACTACGCTGGTAGGCATAGTTCACATTCAACGTGAGGCCATGACTGGTCTGCTTCGCTGCGCTGATCTGTAGCGAGTTGTAGTGGGTATCCTGGTTATCGCCGTAGTAGCTGATACCGTTCGTCCAACCGCAAGATCCTGCAGGGACACCCGGTTGTGCGGCGTACGCTGTATCGGCGCATGCAGCCAGTTTTCCACCATAGTACCGCTGTAACAGCGTAGTGTTCGAAACAGCGGTTGCGGTGGAATTCGGAGTCAAGGTCGATGCTCCATTGGGATCATAGTGCAACGCCTGACCATTCACTGAGTACTGGGCGGGCAATATAATTCCAGCTTCATTTGGGTTCGTGTTGTTACCATCTCCAGCGCTAAGAGTGTGAGTGCCCTTATTGCCAACATAAGCAACAGTGACGGAAAGTGTTGAGGAGATAGCCTGCTGGAAGCTCAGGTTCCATGCATCAATGGTAGGCAGCCGCAGGGTTGTCGGACGGGCTTTGTTATTCACTGCATACCCCGGCCCAGGCAGCAAACCACTGGCAGGCACCGAAATCGGCTGATATGCGGCAGGCCCTACAGCCAGACTGAAGGCGTCTGCAGTCGGTCCGCCCGTCGTAGTAATCTGCTGATTCGCCAATACTGGCAAGTTCTGGGTTGCCACGTGCCCGAAGATAGATCCGAACACGCCGATGTCAAAGCTGCGTCCGTAGCCTGCACGGATTACCGAGTTCGGGCGTAACTGGTAAGCAACTCCCAAACGAGGATTGTAGGCATTGGCTGCTTTATTGATGTTCATATTGCTGCCAATATTGCCATAACCTGCAACCTGCAAGTAACCAGTATCAAGGTTCAACAGCGAGCCGTTCCCTTTTCCGTTGACAGATTCAGGGAAGTACAACTCATAGCGTAGACCGTAGTTGACCGTCAGTTTCTGCGTTGCGCGCCAGGTGTCCTGAGCGTAGAAGAAGTCCCTCTTCTGGAATTCTTTTGCATTCGTGGACGTGCTCACGTAACGGTTGAAGTTGGTTACATTACCAAGTACAAAAGTGGCAAAGCCAAGGCCGGTGCTGTCGCCCAGTCCATCAGAAGTTGGGCCAGTGCCAAACTGCAGAATGCCGGTGCGGTCATTGTCGCTTGGTACACGAAGGTTGCGCGCGTAACGAAGGTCTGCACCAAACTTGATCGCATGGTTGCCGATCATTTTGGTCCAGTTATTTACTACCTGAAACTGGTCTTCACGCTCCGTCAATGGGCAGTTGCAACGGTTTACGTTAAGACCATCACCATACTGAGGACCTTGTGCGGTACCGTTGTTAGGACCACCAAACGAACCTACTTCTGTGATGTTGAAGCCAGGCGAACCGCCCGTAGTGAGTGTTCCCGTATTCAGGCCAGGGATACCCAGGGCAGTAGCAACATTGGTCGACTGGTCAAACTTCGAGTCGGCAATGTTGTACCGGTAATAACCAAGACGAACGTCGGTGACCAACGTAGCATTCAGAGCAACGTCTGTGCCTAGAGCAAGGCTGTCGTTAGCTCCCGTTGAATTGCCACCATAGCCGCCCAACCCAAAGCCCGAACCACCAGCAGCACCAAACAACGTCGTGCCACTCAATACGTCCGTAAATCGGCTGAAACGGCCAAAGGCATGAATCTTGTCCGTGACCTGATAGTCTCCACGAACATCCCACTGGTTGCTGTTGAAAAGACCCGCACCACTACCGGAGTAGTTGTTGACCAAACCAGGATACTTACCTAGCAGATTGTTAGGAGTGTACTTCTGCAACGTCTTCAGTAGATTCAGAGCGGGAGCAGACAGCTGAGAAGTCGGAATCACGTTGTTGGCATAAGGAAGACCAGTCGCGGGATTGTAGATACCCGTGGTGGCACCGGCAGTGACGTACTCGCTAAAATCGCAACCAGCCATTCCGCTGCTGCTGGTGGCTTCTCCCAGACAGGAAGAGATCAAGTGTGCCGATGGGACCGTCTGTAGTTGAGAAATACCAACCTTTTGCCGAACTCCTTGGTAATCGGCGAAGAAGAAGATTTTATCCCTCAGGATCGGACCGCCAACTGAACCGCCAAACTGATTCTTAAGACCGCCAGGGAAAGGACTGGCCGCAGTGAGCTGTGCCGGACCTTGCTGGAATGGATCGCGTGCGAGATTTGCGTTGCTCTCGCGGTAATCGAAGACCGAACCGTGAAACGCATTCGAACCCGACTTCGTTTGAGCGGTTACAACCGACGATACTGCTTTACCAAACTCAGCATCGAAATTTTGTGTCGTAATCTTCGACTCTTGCAGCGAGTCAATATTCGGATTGATGACGATAATTCCAAGAATTGGATCCTGATTGTCGGTTCCATCCAGTTCAAACGCCACACCACCAAATGCCTGACCATCTACCTGAATTTGCTTACTGCCTTGCGGATTTTCATCAGCCGCGTGAGACCAACCCAATTGCTGCGCACCCGGCAGCAGTAGCTGTAGGTTCGTAAAGTTGCGATCACCAATTGGCAGATCCTGAATCTCCTTCCCGCTGAATACGGTCGAAACATCAGCGCGGTCCGTCTTCAACAAGGGAACCGAATCAGCACTAACATCGATCGTCTTGTCAGACGCGCCAGCCTCCAACGTCGCCTGCAATTTACGCGAGGTGTCAGCAGATACTCCCAAACCTTTGGTTACGTAGCTCTTAAACCCAGCCATCGTTACCTTGATGTCGTATGTGTCGGGAATAAGGTGCTCGACGGTGAACTCACCGCTGCCGTTAGACTGCACCGTTACGGACGTTCCCTTGGCAACATCCGTAACGGTGACCGTTGCATTCGGAATCACAGCCCCAGTAGCGTCGGTTACCGTTCCAAAGATGGATCCATAAACGGCTTGCGCGAATCCCGCCGGCACGTATGCCAGCAGGCACATGACCAACAGCGGTATAAACATCAGCCGCGTTCTTATTCTCATTTTTCCT
>DAICZO010000025.1 GCA_027311125.1 Acidobacteriaceae bacterium | reverse complement strand
TGTTCTGGGCGACGAAGATGGTGTTGGACGTGACGGGCTTGTAGAAGGTGCCAGAGATGGTGCCGACGATGCGCAGGGCGTCGGAGAGGGTGACGTTGGTGAGGTCGACGGGGATGCGTTTGGAGGAGTAGTCGGGGTCGAAGAGGACGTTGAGGCCGGCGGCCTTGCCGATGGCCTGATAGATGACCTTGACGTCTTCGACCATGTGGAGAGTGATGGGGTCGTTGGATACCGGCTGGAGTTGAACGGGGCCGGAGACGGAGCCGATGTTGGAGAGGGTCTCACGCTGGCCGGACATCTGCTCCTGCACGGCGGCGGAGGGGGGTGCGGGGTTCTGTTGTTGCTGCTGCTGGATGAGGTCGATCTCCTGCTGGGCGGTCTGATTGCCGGGATCGATGATGAGGGCGCGCGAGAACTCGGTGACGGCTCCGGTGAGGTCGCCGCTCTGCTTGAGGACGCGACCGCGGTCGACGTGGGCGACAGCAGCCTGAAACTTCATGCGTTCGTAGTGTGCTTTGTAGCGTAGATCGTTGGGCTTCTTGAGATGCGCCTGGCGGTAGGCCTCGTAGGCGGCGTCGAATTCGTCGTGGGATTCGGCGGTGGCTCCGCGCTTGTTCCAGGTACCGGCCGACTGGGCCTGCAATGGCAGGGGGGAGGCGAGGGGCAGCAAGGCGAAGAGAAGTGCGAGCGAGAGTGCCCGTGCAGCGAAGGGGGAGAGTGGGTTTGCGATTGAATTTCTGCGACTCATGCTGCCTTCGTTTGCATCCTTTGCACGGAACAGAGTGTGGCGTTTGCCAACTGGGCCTGATAACAAGTTGGCGGCTGCGAAGGGGATGCTGCCGATGGGGGCGGTGGACGCCCTGAAGAGGCGAGACATAGTCCTGCGCACGCGTGAGTATAGCATTCTGGAAACGATAAGACCTCTGACCTGACGTCGACTGCTGTACTAACTATGGTACGCGTAGATGCTGCTTGAAGCATACGTGATGGGACTCAGGCGTGATGCTTGAGGCGTGTTGATTAGACGCACGCAGGGGCGGCAGGTGAGGGTGCTGTGCGGGGTTGCGGAGCATGCTGCGGGAGCGATTCGTGTTAAAGTAAGAGGTTCGATGGCTCGCAATCTTTCCAACCCGACCGTAGCGCACCAACCCAAGGCGGTGGTGAAGGAGAAGGACCGCGATCCGGTGGCGGCGGGACAGCGTGATGCTGCTTATAACCGGTCAGCCAGCTTCAATTATTTTCTGAGCGACAAGTTTGAGGCCGGGGTGGCGCTGCGGGGGACCGAGGTGAAGTCGATTCGTGAGGGTAAAGCCAATCTAAAGGATGCCTACGGGCTACTGAAGGATGGGGAGTGCTTCCTGCTGAATGCGCATATCGGCCCGTTTTCGCATGGGAATGCCATGAACCATGAATCGTTGCGAACGCGGAAGCTGTTGCTGCATAAGGCCGAGGTGCGCAGGCTGGAAGGCATGACCCGGCAGAAGGGGTACACGCTGATTCCGACGCGGCTGTACTTTCGGAATGGGCGGGTGAAGTGCGAGTTGGCGCTGGCCAAGGGCAAGCAGGACTGGGACAAGCGCGAGACGGAGCGCAAACGCGAGGCCGATAGCGAAGCGAAGGCTGCGATTGCGCGGAGTCAGCGGCGGTAGGGTGTTGGTGCCACAGTTATTTTTGGGACAAAGTACTTAAGTTGTAACGAAACGCAGTCGTAGCAGGTTACCGCACGGGTTACCATACCTGTTATGGATACACGTCTTCTGATACAGGATGCGGCAGGTTTTGCGACGCCGTTGCTCGCGGTGTTTGCGGTGGATATAGCAGTGGCTGCGGGTGCTGAGCCGCTGATTGCTTTGTTGACTACGTCGGACGCAGTGACGCATGCTGCTGGCAAGGTGCTGGCATCGGGCGAGTTCAAGGGAAATCTGGGGGAGACGCTGCTGCTGCATGCTCCGAGCGGGCTGAAGGCGGAGCGATTGCTGCTGGTTGGTCTGGGCAAAGCGAAGACGCTTTCGATTGACGAGGTCCGCAAGGCTGCGGGTACGGCGGTGCGTGCGCTGAAGCCGCGGGGACTGCGGGAGTTAGCGATTGCGTTTCCGGAGGATCATGCGTTATCCGATGAGCACCTGGAGAGCCTGCCGGGTGGATTGTTGGCGCGTGCGTTGGTGGAAGGTGCCGAGTTGGCCGAGGTGGACTATGACACCTACAAGAGCGACCGCAAGGATTTGTCGGTGCAGAAGCTATCGGTGCTGGCGAAGGAGTCGGAGAAGGCCGTGCTTGCCGAGATGCAGGCGGGCTTCCATGAGGGTCTGATGGTGGCGAAGGCACAGAATTTTGCTCGTTCGCTGGTGAATGAGCCGGGCAATGTGCTGACACCGACGGAGTTGGGCAAACGTGCGGCGGCGATGTGTGTGGAGATGGGCCTGAAGTGCGAGGTCTACTCGACGGAGAAGCTGCACGAGTTGAAGATGGGCGCTTTCTGGGCGGTGTCGCAGGGCTCGGTGGAACCTCCGGCGCTGATTGTGATGACATATGAGCCTGAGCTTGCGGCTGCGGAGGGTGAGACTGCTCCGGTGCTGGGACTGGTGGGGAAAGGGATTACCTTCGATACGGGCGGAATCTCGATCAAGCCGGCGGATGGCATGGACAAGATGAAGTACGACATGGCTGGAGCAGCAGCGATGATTGGCGCGATGCGGGCGATTGCCGATCTGAAACCCAAGGTGAAGGTGATTGGGGTGGTGTGTTCGGCGGAGAATATGCCGGATGGCAAGGCGTTCAAGCCGGGCGATGTGGTGACGGCGATGTCCGGCAAGACGATCGAGATTATGAATACAGATGCAGAGGGACGGCTGGTGCTGGCCGATGGACTGCACTACACCAAGACGCTGGGTTGTACGCATTTGATCGATGCCGCGACGCTGACGGGAGCGGTGGCGATTGCGCTGGGTAAGCTGAATGTGGGCTTGTTCTCGAACGACGAGACGACATGGGAGCGGTTCCAGTGGGGGACAAAGATTTCGGGAGAGAAGTTCTGGCGGCTTCCTTGCACGGACGATTACAAGGACCAGATCAAGAGCCAGATCGCAGACATCATGAATACGGGAGCGACGCGGTATGGCGGATCGATTACGGCGGCTATGTTTCTGAAGGAGTTTGTGGGGGAGACGCCGTGGATACATCTGGATATTGCGGCGTGTGCCTGGAACGATGAAGCCCAGCCGTGGATTGCGAAGGGACCGAGTGGGATTGCGGTGCGGTCGATCGTGGAGTGGGTGAGGAGCTACTCGGCGTAGGGTTTGGCGGTGCGACTATGAAGACAAAAGGCCTCCCTGGGTGGGAGGCCTTTTGTATGGGTAATGGTTACATGACAGGTGGGGCTTCGATACCGAGGTAGCCGAGGGCACGGATCATCTCGCGCTGGGCTGCGGCTGCGGTGGCGAGGAGTAGGGTCTTGCGGGTGGGATCGGTCTCGTTGAGGACGTGGTGGCGGTGGTAGAAGTTGTTGAATTGCTGGGCAAGCTGGAAGGCATAGCGCGCGAGGTAGGCGGGTTCTGCAGTGGCGATGGCCTGCTCGATGGTGAGGGTCAGTTTGGAGCTGAGGAGCCAGGTCTCCCAGAGGCTGGTTCCCTCTTCGCTATCGAGGATGGCGTCGAGGTCCAGGGTGGCGATGGCTGCGAGGGAGGCTTCGGCGGTGGTGTTGGCTTTGCGGAAGATGTTGGCGGCGCGGACGATGGCGTACTGGACGTAGGGGCCGGTCTCGCCTTCGAAGCTGAGTGCGTCTTTGAAGTCGAAGGCGATGACGGTGTTGCGGGTGAAGCGGAGCATGAAGTAGCGGAGGGCTCCGACGGCGATCTGGGTGGCGATGGTGAGGCGCTCAGGGGCATCGATCTCTGGGTGACGGGTGTCAACTTCGGCTTTGGCGGCGGCGATGAGTTGATCGAGCAGGTCGTCGGCTTTGACGCCGAAGCCTTTGCGGCCGCTGACTTCGATGTAGGAGCGTTTCTGGTCTTCTTCGCTGATGGGGTAGCCGAGGTCGAGGGCGCAGCGTGGGGTGAGTGCGACCATCTCGTAGGAGAAGTGGGTGTAGCGGTCGGCGGCATCGGTGTAGCCCATGCCGCGCAGAGCGGCGATGACGTTATTCTGGGGGTCGTTCTGGCGGGAGTCGATGACGTTGTAGATGGCGTCAGCGTGTCCGAAGGTGGGGGGCTGGGGATCGGTAGGCGCGTTGGCGGTCGAGATCCAGCAGGTGTGGGTGGGATATTGGTGAAATTTGTTGTAGTGGAAGTCCTTGCCGGGGAGGAGGCCAAACTTCCATAGGTGATAGGCGATGTCTTTGCCGACGTAGGTGACGGTGCCGTTGGAGCGGACGATCACTTTGGCTTCTTCGTCGGGGGCGTCAGTTCCCTCTTGCTGCCCATCGGTTCCGGCGCGTCGCATGACGTAGCAGCCTTTATTTTTGCCGGAGGTTTCGAGGTAGAGGACACCTTTCTCCAGCATGAGAGCGCGGGCTGCGTCCCAGAAGTGGAGGGAGAGAATCTCGCTCTCGCGGGGGAGGAAGTCGTACTCGATGCCAAGGCGCTGCATGGTTTCGAGATGACGGCGGAGGACGGCGGTGGAGATGAGGTCGGCGATGGTGGCGATGTCGTTGTCGCCTGCTTCGAGGGCGTGGAGGGTATCGAGGCGGAGTTGCTTGCGGCGGGCGAGTTCTGCGGCGTCGGTGGAGGCGGTGTACCACCGGGAGACGCGGGCATAGAGATCCCAACAGTAGAAGTCGATGCGGGTG
>DAICZO010000024.1 GCA_027311125.1 Acidobacteriaceae bacterium | reverse complement strand
CGCCAACTGCTTCCCCACCCGCGAAGTCATAGGCATCCACGCCGTAGACCTCGTCTGGGGACTAGGCACCCTCCACTGCATGACCCAACAAGAGCCCGCATGAGCACTCCCTGGCCCCCACCACCCGACCTCAATTCATTGAAGGAACTATTCGCAACGGCAGACATCGAAGGTCTCATCGCTGACGATTGCCCGCTCGACGAGTACGACCCTGAAGCAAAACACTTCTACGAAGCAACGATCGGCTATCCCACCAGCAAGTTCACCGCAGACCAGACACTCCCACTACTCGAACAACTGTGGGTGAAGCAATTCATGTTAGATCAAGTACAACTCGCCCACCGTCGACCCGCTTTGCTGCAACTTGACCAGCAAATAGCCCGCTTCTTCGGCCCAGAAGCCCAGCCCCAAACCCGCAACACTATCAGCCAATAAGCTCCCAATCCCCAGCCCCATAGCGATCAATCTCTCCACACCACAAAGGAAGTTCGACACGCATACTCAGTAGACATGCGCCCTTTCCCATCAGATGCACCAGTTTTCATCTGATTTTCTTGCAAAAACGCCAGTTTCCAGTGCTAACCTAGCCGCATCCTGAAAGGAGCACTCCCATGCGCGATCGAGTCATCTTCCGCCGGGCCCTGGCAGCATCTCTCCTCCTCCTCACAAGTTCTGCATACGCAAGTTCCTACAGCTACCAAACCCTCAACAACCCTGGCGACCCCGCGTTCAACCAACTCCTCGGTATCAACAATGCCGGAACCATCGTTGGTTACTTTGGCGACGGCACTATTGCGCCCAACCAGGGCTACACGCTCACCCCACCCTCCACGTACACCAGCGAGAACTTCCCCGGCTCCGCACAAACTCAAGTGGTTGGTATCAACGCTGCCGGCACCACTGTCGGCTTCTACGTGGACACTGCCGGCAATAACTTTGGTTTTGTCAATCACGGAGGCACCTTCACTTCCGTCATCAATCCCAACACTCCAGTAGGAGGTACCAGCGTCAACCAGATCCTCGGCATCAATGCGACCGGTATCGCCGTCGGATTTTACATGGACGCTGCAGGAAACAACCACGGATATCTCTACAACACTGCTACCTCGTCCTACACTGCCATCACCCTCCCATCAGGTTTTAGCGCTGTCTCTGTCACCGCTACAGGAATCAATAACGCTGGCGTTGTCACCGGTTTCTATACCGATTTAGGCGGAGCCACCCACGGCTTCTCTGACAATGGCGGAGTCTTCACGTCATTCGATGCACCCGGCGGAACCAACACAATGCTCTTCGGCATCAACAACGGCCTCACCGCAGTTGGTAGCTTCTTAGATCCCACTGGGGTCACCATGGGCTTCACCGATAATCTCTCCACCCATCTCTTCCAGATCATCTCCGATCCCAACGCATCACCCACTGCCGCCTTCGGTGTTACCGGAACCACCGTCAACGGCATCAACGATCAGGGAAACCTCGTGGGCTTCTACTCCGACGGAAACAACGTCGACGGTTTTCTTGCTACGGTCAGCACCGTTCCAGAACCGTCCACTTGGCTCATGCTCGCGACCGGAAGCCTGGGCGCGGCAGCTATCATCCGCCGCAAGCGTACCTGGAACACATAGCCGCCTCAACTTATCGTCGTCCTGCATGCGCACTTCGCCATTCAGCTTCTGCGAAAATAGCTCCATGCAGGACGACGAACTGTATCTCCGCGCCGCCATCGCCGAAGCCCAATCCGCCGAAGCCTCCGGCGAAGTCCCCATCGGCGCCGTCATCGTCTACAAAAACGAGATCATCGCCCGCGGCCAGAACCGCGTCCTCCGTGACCACGACCCCTCCGCCCACGCCGAGATCGTCGCTCTCCGTGCCGCCGGCCTCGCTCTCCAGAACTACCGCCTCAGCCCGCCCC
>DAICZO010000017.1 GCA_027311125.1 Acidobacteriaceae bacterium | reverse complement strand
GTGGGCATGGGGTGGCGGCCGGGCATGGCAATTCCCTTCTGGCGAGCGAGTTTGTCGATGAGGACGGTGTGGTCGTGGAGGGTGTGTTCGCCGTTTTCCACGGCGTCGCGGAGGGTGGGATCGGAGACGGTCTGGAGTTCCTGGCGGAACTCGCGGAGGTCTTTGTGGTGGCTACGGACCATGACGGTGAGGTACTCGGTGTCGAAGTCGTTGCCGGAGAGGGCGGCGAGTTTATCGAGTTCGGCTTGATCGTCCTTGCTGATGTGGTGCGGCAATGGGAGGCCGAGGGAGTCGGCGATGGGAGCGAAGGAGTGATTGAGCTGGGTGTGCTCCGTGACCATCTTGTCGGCGAATTGCTTGAGGTCGTCGCTGGTGGACTTCTGGGTGGCGAGTTGGCCGAATTGGATCTGGGCCATGCCGGCCTCGAGGGCTTTGCGGAGGAAGATGCGGTCCTTCATGAGGGCGGCGGTGTCGGCGGCGCTGGAGGAGTCCTGCATGGCGGTGGAGGCGGATGGCGGCCTGGGGGGCTGGCTGGGCTGCATGACGGATGCGGGTGGAGCGGTGGGATCTTGCGCGAAGACGAGCGTGGGTAGAGCGGTGGCGATGGCCAGGGCGATGATGTGGATGCGGATGTGTGACATGACGTTACCCCCTCCCTGAGGTGGCCGGACTGAACTGGTTGCTATTACTGTTGCCGAGCGATCGTACTCCTTTGCGTTGGGGCTGATCCGAATCGAGGGGCCTGAAGTATTTGGATCATGAACGAGGCCGCCTTGGGTTGATCGGGATAAGCCTGTATTCTTTGGAGCGGAGCCCGAAAAATCAATGATCGACATCGTAGTCAAACCACCGGTTGCACGCAAGGAACCTACGCCCACGACGCTGCATGGACACACGCTGGAGGATGACTACCGATGGATGCGGGAGAAGACTTCGCCTGAGGTGATTGCTTACCTGGAAGCGGAGAACGCTTATACGGAGTCGGTGATGGCTCCGACGCAGGGGCTACAGACGAAGCTGTATGAGGAGATGTTGTCGCACATCAAGGAGACGGACGAGTCGGTGCCGTACCGGTCGCGAGGCTGGTTCTACTCGATGCGGACGGTGGAGGGGAGCCAGTACCCGATCCACTGCCGGCGGCGGGCGACGGAGGGACGGTTCGACGAGACGCAGCCGGAAGAGGTGTTGCTGGATGTGAACCAACTGGCCGAGGGGCAACCGTATATGGCCGTGGGAACGATGAGCGTGAGCCCGAATGGGCTGCTGCTGGCGTACTCGACCGATGTGACGGGGTTTCGGCAGTACACGCTGCAGGTGCGCGACCTGACGACGGGGCAGGACCTGCCGGATACGGCGGAGCGGACGGGATCGGTGGCGTGGGCGGCGGATTCGGCGACGCTGTTCTATACGACCGAGGATGAGGTAACGAAACGGCACAACCATCTGTACCGGCATCGGCTGGGCGATGCGCAGTCGCAGGATGTGCTGGTGTACGACGAGACGGATGAACGCTTCAACCTGGGGGTGGGCAAGACTCGGGATGGGAAGTATGTGTTGCTGGAGGTGGGCAGCCATACGACGACGGAGTGCCATCTGCTGGAGGCGGATGCTCCGCTGGGGGAGTTTCGGCTGATTGCGGAACGGGTGGATGAGCAGCAGTATTCGGTGGATCATCGGCGCGGATTGCTGTACCTCCGGACGAACGATGTGGGCAAGAACTTCCGGGTGGTGACGGCGCCGGTGACGAACCCGGGACGGGAGAACTGGCGGGAGCTGATTGCACTGAATCCCGAAGCTCCACTTGAGGATTTTGATCTATTTGATACATTCTGCGTTACTTCGCGGCGCATACTGGGCCTGACCGAGCTGGAGGTAATGCAGCTAGGGGAGGATGGCGGGCTGGGCGAGGCCAGGCCGATTCGGTTTCCGGAGCCGGTGTATGAAGCGCAGGCGCATGCGAATCGGGAGAGCGAGACCGGGGTGTTTCGGTATAGCTACCAGTCGCTGGTGTCGCCAGCATCGGTGTATGAGTATGACGTGGAGACGGGCATCTCCAAACTGCTGAAGCAGCAGGAGGTTCCGGGAGGATTTGACCGGGAGCGGTATGGCTCGGAGCGGGTCTGGGTGGAGGCGGCGGATGGGGTGAAGATACCCGTGTCGGTGGTTTACCGCCGAGATTTCTTCAAGCGGGACGCGAGCAATGCACTGTATGTCTATGGATATGGGTCGTATGGCTATCCTCTGCCGGTAGGGTTTGGGGTGGCGCGGTTGGCGCTGCTGGACCGTGGGGTGGTGATGGCGTATGCGCATATCCGTGGTGGTGGCGAGATGGGCGATGTGTGGCATGACGC
>DAICZO010000014.1 GCA_027311125.1 Acidobacteriaceae bacterium | reverse complement strand
AGCCAAGGACGATCAGCCGGAGTTGGACTTTGCCCATGATGAGCCTGCAGATGATGCGAGCGCGATGGCGGGAAAGAAGCCAGCAGCGAGCGCGAGCAAAAAGCGCAAGAAGTCCGCGCCGAAGACAGAGAAGCTGTTTGCGCCGAAGAAGCCGCTGCGGGCGGCAGCAGACATGTATGACGAGTTGCGGACTGGTGCGCTGGCAGGGCTGCGGCTGGGGTTGCTGCATGGCCGGTTGAGCGCCGATGACAAAGAGGTGACGATGCGGCGGTTCCAGCGCGGCGACATCGATGTGCTGATCGCGACGACAGTGATTGAAGTGGGCGTGGACGTACCGAATGCATCCGTGATGGTGATTGAACATGCGGAGCGCTTCGGGCTGGCGCAGATGCATCAGCTGCGGGGACGGGTGGGACGCGGTGCGGCCAAGAGCTACTGCATCCTGATGACTGGCAGCAAGGTGAGCGAGCAGGCAGAGATGCGGCTGGATGCCATGGTGCGAACGCAGAATGGGTTCGAGTTGGCGGAGCTTGACTTGCAGCAACGTGGGCCGGGGGAGTTCTTTGGGACGCGCCAGGCCGGGCTGCCGGAGTTTCGCGTGGCAAATCTACTGCGGGATCGGGCGATGCTGGAACTGGCGAAGAGTGAGGCGGCACGGTTTGCGCTGCGGCCCGATCCGAAGGTCTCGCGCGAGGAGACGGATGCAGTGTGGGCGCGGCTGAAACAGCAGTGGCAACGGCGCTATGGGCTGGTTGAGGCTTAGCGGACGGTGCTGCGAAGGCGCTAGGAAGCAACGGCCACGGTGAGATCTACCGTGACCGGCTGGGCTGTCGGAGCTTTTCTGGGGCCGCGTTTGCGGGCGACCAGTACGCGGATTCGCTCGATCATCTCCGCTGGAGACGATGCTCCTTTGGGTAGGAACACGTCGGCGCAGATGGCGCGATCGAAGGCATTGACGGTGCCGGAGACGATCATCGCAGGCAGACCGGGATGCATTTGCTTGGCGCGGCGGACGAGTTCATTGCCATCCATCTGGGGCATCAGCAGATCGCACAACAGCAGATCGATACTGCCAGGGGCGGAGTTGTCCAGGTATTCGAGCGCCTGTTGCGCGGTATGCGCTGTGATGACGCGGTAGCCGCGGGTTTCCAGCAGAAACGTACGGACCGATAGAACTTGTTCGTTGTCGTCGACACAGAGAATCGTCTTCTTGGGGCGCAATGCATACTCGCTTCTGCCGTGGGCACCGTCGTGGTGCACGCACAGCGGATGGGTCCTGTGCGCCGAAGTCTGCTGGTAGGCAGCGGGCGCACGGGGGCGTTGACGTCTACCCAGTGATCCGGCCGAAGGCAAACTCCGGCGCGTGTTGGTCCTGCTGCTGCCAGCGGCGGCGGACAAGAGAGACGAAGCTCTCCTGTCCGCTCCACACGGGAGCAGTTCCACCAGGCCGGCAGGCTGTGCCGGATCACGGGGTGCGAGATCGGCTTGAAGCGACGCAGGTTGCCTCGGGTCAGTGCTCAGGCGCAAGTCATCGACAGCAGCGAATACAGCGGATACCAACCGAACCAACAGGTTTGGCGTCGCTACGTTGCAGGCAGCGAGGATGCGCATGAGAGGACGCGACTGCGGACAGTCAAGCTTCTCTCAACTCAATTTTTCTTTAAAACCAGGCGAAAGTAATCGTCTCCAACGTCACGCCCCATTGCGGGGATGCCCGTCGTCAACGCTTGCTCAGACTACGAAGGAGCACCCAGCTTGGCAACAGCGAAGTTATAGCGAAGATCGGCAGTATTGGTGATTGCGCTTCCACCGGTACTGCGAAACGCTGCGTCCACGCTGGAGATACACGCTGGGTGCCTGTTGAAATCGCGTGCATCACGGCAGGAAAAACCGTCCGGTTGCAACGGGAATGGTGCGGCCTCCGACGAACACATTCGACACGGTGGTGCCGTTGGTGTGGGCACTCGCGTAGATGCGGCTGGGACGCAGCATCTCGATGCCCTGCTCCAGGATGATCTGGTGATCGCTGGGGACCAGACCATGACGCACGAGATAGGCAATCGCACAGCCGGAGGCAGAACCCGTCGCTGGATCCTCACCGTTGTAGAACTGCATGCGCGCGTGCCAGTCCGCACCGGATGCAGCATCGGCTCGGGTGATGCAGTGGAAGAATTTGGCATCGCTCTGTGCCAGGTACGCCAGGGCGCTGTGCTGCGGAATCTGCAGCCGCGCAGCCACCTGCAGCGAGCGCAGCGGCACAATGCAGAAGGGCATTCCGGTCGAGACAGTCTGGATGGGCAACTCGGGATCGAGATCGTCGATCGAGAGATTGAGTACCGCGGCCACCGTGGCGCGGTCATGCACATCGCCAAAGGTGGGGTCGTTCTGGTGCATGGTGCCGTAAACTCCGTGCTCGCCCGGCACTGGCGGCTGAAAGCGTACCGCGATTGGGCCAACCCGCAGGTCGAGCACGATGGTCTCCGCGCGCTGCAGCACAGGATGGTTGCCGTAGATCCAACTGGCGGTGCCGAGCGTTGGATGTCCTGCGAACAATAGCTCCTCCTCCACGGTGAAGATCCGAACCTGCACGCCATGGACTCGCTCGATCTCCGGCGCGCGCGGAACGATGAAGGTCGTCTCGGAGAGATTGGTCTCGCGAGCCAGCGACTGCATCTCC
>DAICZO010000533.1 GCA_027311125.1 Acidobacteriaceae bacterium | reverse complement strand
GGGCGCAGATGGGAAGCAGGGGGGCGGGAAGGCGAAGACGCTGCGATTTGAGGTGTTAGATAACCGACAACTGACGCCTTCGACGATGCTGGTGTCGGTGTACCAGAGCTTGCAGGGGACGAACGTTGCTTCCGCGGAGTTGAGCTTCCGGATGCGGGGCGAGATCACGGTGCAGGGGCAGGAACCGGTACGGATTGAGGGCTTGATGGCGCAGAGCGAGTTCAACTCTGGAGCGATCAACGCGGCACTGCTGGTGAATGATCGGTTTGGCAGGGTGTATGGCAATGTGGTGGATCAGCCGGTGGTGACGGGGATGCGACTGAAGGTGGAGGCGATTGCTGAGCGGCGGACGGCGGTGCTGGAGTCAGCTCGGCTGAGCAAGACAGCGGTGCGTGCAGGAGAGACCGTTGACGTGGAGGCGACGGTGCATCCGTACCAGTCGGCTGCGAAGGTAGTGCGGGTGAGGTTTAAAGTTCCGGAGCGGGTGGCGGCGGGTAGCGTACGGGTGGTGGTGAGTGATGGGGCAACGGTGGACAAGCTGACGAGTGGAACGGGAGCGATGGCGCAGCATGCGGTCGGGCTTGCGGATACGGTGGCCCAGATCAACCGGCTGCGGGATAACGAGAAGGTGTATGTGACGCTGCTGGAGCACTCTGCGCAGGCGGTGCTGGAGTCGGGGACGCTGGAGGAGGTTCCGGCTTCGATGGCGAATGTGCTGGAGCCATTGAAAGAGACGCAGAAGATGCAGCTTTCGGGGGAAAGTGCCATGGAAGTGGGATCGGCGGCGACGGAGTATGGCGTGAGTGGGTCCGTGGTGTTGAGCCTGCAGGTTCAGTAGGGGTGTGGAGGCCAAATGGCGGGGTTTAGCGAGGTAAAAAAAGTTATGCAGCGAGGGTTGTTGTAGCATCGAGGAGAAGCGCAGGACAGGTTTTAGCGCGTTTGAAAAGGACCAAATTTCCAATGAGTGAAATAAATGGATTTGCCGCGCATGCGGCTGGCGCACATTTGCTGCCTTACAAGTACGATCCAGGCGATCTGGGGCCGAACGAGGTTGAGGTAAAGATTTCGCACTGTGGCGTATGCCATAGCGACGTTCACCTGATTGATAACGACTGGGGCTTGAGCAAGTTTCCGTTTATCCCCGGCCATGAGATTGTAGGTGCGGTGATTGCGGTCGGCAGCGAGGTCCGCGATCGTACGGTAGGCGAGCGGGTGGGTATTGGCTGGCAGGCGGATAGCTGTGGGATCTGCGAGTGGTGCCGTCAGGGCGATGAGCATCTGTGCGCGAAGTCTCAGCCGACGTGCGTGGGACGGAATGGCGGCTATGCGGACCGGATACGTGTGAATGCAAAGTTTGCGATCCCGGTGCCGGCGGTGCTGGAGAGCGAGAATGTAGCTCCTCTGCTGTGCGGAGGAATCACGGTGTATAGCCCGCTGCGGAACCATGGCGTGCGGCCATCGTCGCGCGTAGGCGTGATCGGGATTGGCGGACTGGGTCATATCGGCTTGCAGTTCGCGAAGGCGTTTGGCGCTGAGGTTACGGCGTTTTCGACCTCGAAGGACAAAGAAGCCGAGGCCAAGTCTCTGGGTGCGCACCACTTTGTCAATACGCGGGATACCGGTGCGTTGAAGAAGGTTGCTGGTTCGTTCGACTTTCTGCTGAGCACGGTGAGTGCGGATCAGGACTGGCAGGGCTATGTGAACGCACTGCGGCCCAAGGGGACGTTCTGCGTCGTGGGCGTGCCACCTTCGCCGATACAGATCCAGGCGTTCTCGCTGATTGGGGGACAGCGCGGGATCGCTGGCAGCCCAACGGGTAGCCCACGCGATCTGCACGAGATGCTGGACGTTGCGGCTCGGCATGGCGTGAAGGCGATTACCGAGCGATTTGCAATGGCCAAGGCCAATGATGCCGTGGCTAAGGTGAAGAAGAACCAGGTGCGGTATCGTGCGGTTTTGACCAACTAGTCGAAGTGATCAGCGCGTCTGCGGTGCTTGCTTTAGACTGACGGACAGGATGATGACACGCTGGTTGAGCCGTTCGAATGATTGGATCGTATGGATGGGGCTAGGCCTTTTAGGTCTGGCCCCGTTCTGTTTGGTGCCGCAGGGTATGGCGCAGGGGACGAAGTTGTGGACTGTGGACCGCTATGAGGAGTTGCAGAAGGGGACGGTGAGTGGGGTCGCGATCCGGAGCGACGGGCGGCTGGAGGCGGGGCCTGTCAGTTCCCTGCTGTATACGGCGAGCGCGGGCTATGTGTGGTCGTTGGCTACGGACGA
>DAICZO010000530.1 GCA_027311125.1 Acidobacteriaceae bacterium | reverse complement strand
CTGCAGGCTGGTGGTGCACGCTTGCAGTGGCTGGTTGGGGGTTATTGAGCGAGAGCGGCTTCGATGGCGGCGATGACGATGGGATCGTCGGGGGTGACTTCGGGGGAGAAGCGTGCGGCTACGTTGCCGTGGCGGTCGATGAGGAATTTCTCGAAGTTCCAGAGGATTCCGGGTGCGGGGTTGGTGCCTTTACCGAAGGCGTCGAGCCTGGCGCGCATGGCTCCGGGCTGGTTGGCGACGACTTCGGGATGGGCGGCGATGAGGGTTTGGTAGAGCGGATGGGTTTCGGGGCCGGTGACGACGATCTTCTGGAACATGGGGAAGTTGACGCCGAAGGTGGACTTGCAGAAGGTGAGGATCTCTTCGTTGGAGCCGGGTTCCTGTCCTGCGAAGTCGTTGGCGGGGAAGCCGAGGACTTCGAGGCCGGCTGGCTGGAAGCGGGTGTAGAGCTTTTCGAGGGCGTCGTACTGGGGGGTGAGGCCGCATTTGGAGGCGACGTTGACGATGAGGAGGACTTTGCCGCGGTAGTCGGCGAGGGAGGTGGATTCCCCGGTGATGCGATGGACGGGGATGTCGAAGAGGGTGGTGCTGGGTGCGGACATGAGGACTCCTGAGAATTGGACTGCGGTTGCTCTCGCATTATAAGAGTGACTGGAAATATTCACATGACAGCAGTCGGAGTGGCGATGGGTATTACCATCAAGGGACACATGTCATTAGCCGATCAACTATTTGGGAAGCCATTAGCCACGAGTGAAGAACGAGCCGAGCATATCGGTGTAGCCGCAGGGATACCTATCTTCGGCCTGGATGCACTGACGAGCGCGGCGTATGGGCCGGAAGCTGCGATGACGCTGCTGATCCCGCTGGGGCTGGCTGGCGTGCACTACATTGTGCCGATTATTTCAGCGATCTTGATTTTGCTGGTGATCGTGTTTTTCAGCTATCGGCAGACGATTGCGGCGTATCCGAACGGTGGTGGTTCGTACACGGTGGCGAGCGAGAACCTGGGGAATGGCGCGGGTTTGCTGGCTGCTGCTGCGTTGATGATCGACTACATTTTGACGGCGGCGGTGGGGATTTCGGCGGGTGTGACGGCGCTGACATCGGCTTTGCCGCAGTTTCAGCAACACACGCTGCTGCTGTGCCTGGTGATCTTGACGATTCTGGCGATTGTGAACATGCGGGGTGTGAAGGATACCGGCGCGGCGTTTATAGCACCGACGTTTTTGTTTATCGGTACGCTGCTGACGGTGATTGGAGTGGGGGCGTTTCGGACGTATATGGCTCCGGGGCACCATCCGCTGCCGGTAGTACCGCTGCCGAGTGCGGTGCCGCAGACAGTGAAACTGCTGGGGATGTGGATGCTGCTGAAGGCGTTCTCCAGCGGATGCGCGGCGATGACGGGCGTGGAGGCGGTATCGAACGGAGTGATGGCGTTTGGTGAGCCGCGGGCGAAGCGTGCGCAGCGGACGCTGTCGGTGATTATTGCGATCCTGATTGTGCTGCTGTTTGGAACGGCTTACCTGGCGAAGGCCTACGGGATTATGGCGATGGAGCCGACAGACTCGGGCTACCAGAGCTTGTTGAGTTTGCTGGTGACGGCGGTGTTTGGGCGCGGGTGGTTTTATTTTCTGACGATGGGCAGCGTGCTGTTGGCGCTGGCGTTGAGCGCGAATACGGCGTTTGCGGATTTTCCGCGGTTGACGCGGGCGATTGCGATGCATGACTACCTGCCGCATGTGTTTATTCTGCGTGGGCGGCGACTGCTGTTTTCGCATGGGATCTATGCGCTGACGGGCTTTACGGGGCTGATCCTGATTCTGTTCGATGGGGTGACGGATCGGCTGATTCCGCTGTACGCGATTGGCGCGTTTCTGGCGTTTACGTTGTCGCAGGCGGGGATGGTGGTGCATTGGAAGAAGGAGGCCAAGCACAAGGGCCGGCTGTGGCACATGTTTGTGAATGGCGTGGGCGCGGTGGCCACGGGGATTACGCTGCTGGTGGTGCTGGTGGCGAAGTTCATGACCGGCGCATGGGTGACGGCGCTGCTGGTGCCGACGCTGATACTGCTGATGCTGGCGGTGAAGAAGCACTACACGCGGGTGAATCAGGAGATGGCCGATCCGACGCCGTTGCGGCTGACGAACCTGGAGCAGCCGATCGTGGTGATTCCGATGGCGCGCTGGGACAAGGTGACGGAGAAGGCGATGCGGTTTGGGCTGCTGATCTCGAAGGAGATCAAGGTGGTGCATATCCATTCCGACAATGAAGACGGGACACTGGAAGAGGTGTGGGACGAGAAGGTGCTGGCTCCGATCCGCACGGAGAAGATGGAAGAGCCGGAGCTGGTGACGATTTATTCGACGTACCGGATGACGATCACTCCGCTGATGGAGTACGTGCTGCATCTGGCGGATGCGAATCCGCAGCGGAAGGTGGCGGTGCTGCTGCCGGAGTTGGTGGTGAACCACTGGTGGGAGAATCTGCTGCATGGGCAGCGGGTGCAGTTGCTGAAGCTGCTGTTGTTGCTGAAGGGCAATCCGCGGGTGGTGGTGGTGAATATCCCGTG
>DAICZO010000525.1 GCA_027311125.1 Acidobacteriaceae bacterium | reverse complement strand
GTGGCCACAGCTGCGAGGAGGACGCCGAAGAAGATGATGCCTCGATAGGGATGAATCACGGGATGCCTCGATGGGTGGCGCAGCGTGCGATTACTTGTGGTGCGACTGTGGGTGATGCGATTGCGGGTGATGCAGGGGATGTCGGAATAAAAAACCGGTGTAGCGAGCAAAGTCGTCTGGACTGTAGCGTGCGACACCGGGCGGAGGCAACGATGGACTAGTTGATTGTTCCTATCCACGATGCAAAGGGAGGCAGGGTGAGCGTGAGGCTGCTGGCCTGCTTGAGCGAGGGTGCGTCGGTAAGGACGGTGCCGACGGAGGTGCCGGTGATGCCCGCAGACTTTGGATCGAGGGTGATGGTCTGGGGGGTGGCGGTGAAGTTGAGTGCGACGAGTACAGCGGGGTGTCCGGCTACGCCTTTGCGGGCGTAGGAGAGCACGGCGTTGTTGGACTCGTCGAGCATGACGGTCTGGCCATCACGCAGGGTGGGGTTGTTGCGGCGCATGGCGATGAGCTTCTTGTGCCAGTTGAGGAGAGAGTCAGGGTCGGCTGACTCGACTTTGACGTTGAGGGTTTTGTAGTTATCGGGGATGGGGAGCCAGGTAGTGGCCGCGGTGCTGAAGCCGGCGTTGGTTGAGCTATCCCACTGCATGGGAGTGCGCTCGCCGTCGCGACCTTTTTCCTTGGGCCATCCGGTGATGCCGATGGGGTCCTTTACGTCTTCGACGCGGGTGGGGGTGGAGGTGACCATGCCGATCTCCGCGCCGTAGTAGGTGAGGGCGGTGGCGCGGGTGGTGAGGAGCATGGTGGCGATGATGCGAGCGATGCTCTGCTTGTCCTGTTGGGTGTGATCGTCGCCGTAGCGATCCCAACTACGGACGTTGTCGTGGTTGTCAAAGACGAAGAGGGGCTGGTTGCCGCTGATGTGGTTTTCTGCGTCGTTGATGCGCTGACGGAAGAGTGCGGGGTCGAGTTTGTTGGTGAAGCCGACCTGCATGTCCATGGGGAGTTGGAGCTCGTCGTGCTTGGCTCCGCCGTACCATTTGTCGAGCGCTGCGATGTTGGGGAGATAGGTTTCGCCAATGAGGACGCGGTTGCCGGGGTACGAGTCGGCCATGGCGCGCATGCGGCGGATGACGTCGTGCACCTCGGGGAGATTGTTGGTGTAGATGTCGCTGACGTTGTGGTCGCCCTGGGCGTTAGTGCCGCCGGTTTCGGGCTCGTTGCGGAGCTGCGGATCTTCAAAGAGGGTGGGGATCGCATCAAGGCGGAAGCCGGCTACGCCGCGATCGAGCCAGAAGCGCATGGCGTCGAAGGCTGCTTTTTCAACGGCGGGATTGCGCCAGTTGAGGTCCGGCTGCTGCTTGTAGAACTCGTGATAGTAGAACTGGTGGACGGCGGGGACCCACTCCCATGCGGAGCCTCCGAAGAGCGAGACCCAGTTGTTGGGGGGGACTCGGCCATCGTGCTCAAAGCGCTTCTGGAAGGCGGTGACGTTGGGACCATCGGCGGGGAGGCCGTCGTTCCAGACGTACCAGTCGTGTTTGGGGTTGGTGCGGGAGCTGGCGGAGTCGATGAACCACTGGTGCTTGTCGGAGGTGTGGTTGAGGACCATATCGAGGATGACGCGGACGTTATGCTTTTTGCCCTCGGCGATGAGGCGCTCCATGTCGGCGAGGGTGCCGTACTGGGGGTCGACGTTCTCGTAGTCGGAGATGTCGTAGCCGAAGTCGACATGGGGCGAGGGGTACATGGGGGCGATCCAGATGGCGTCTACTCCAAGGGACTGGAGGTAGCCGAGGCGCTGGGTGATGCCGTTGAGGTCGCCCATTCCGTCGCCATTGGAGTCCTGGAAGGAGCGTGGGTAGATCTCGTAGATGAGCGCGTGCTTCCACCAGGGGGCTGCGGTGTGTGTGGCAGCGATGGGAGCCTTGGAGGCAGGTACGGTATGGGCGATGGAGAAGCTGGGACTGGCCGCGAATACGAAGGCGGCGGCGAGGGCGAGAAGCTGAGTGCGCGTGGGTCGGCGCAAGAGCGATGGAAGTGTCAAGGAAGTGCCTCCTGAGTCCGAATCAATATAGCATTTGGCATGGCAACT
>DAICZO010000524.1 GCA_027311125.1 Acidobacteriaceae bacterium | reverse complement strand
CGCCACCCCCGTCAAACCCGTAGCCCGTCCCACCTCGCGGTCCGGAAACAAATCCGATACCGCCGCAAACATATTCGCAGACAGAAAATTATCCGCCATGATCGCCACACCGATCATCATCAACGCTGCGCCCGCATGGTTCATATACGGCACCATCAGGCTCGTCAAACACACCAGGCTGCTGCAGTACATCGTCCATCGCCGAACATTCAGCAGCGACATCCCCCGCTGCTGCAGCTTACCCGCCACCCATCCTCCCGCGATCCCGCCCGTATCTCCCAACAAAAACGGAATCCACCCCAGCACCCCAATCTGCACCATCGACATATGCCGCACGCTGAACAGATAACTCGGTATCCAGTACCAATAAAACTGCATCACCGGCCCAATAAAAAACCGGCTCAGCATCACCGCCCACGTGGAAGAATCCCGCAGCATCGTCACCAGCGACACCCGCTCCGCACCCTCGCCCGCCGCCACCTTCGGCTCCTTGCCATACACCATCCACCACACCGGAACCCACACAAACCCTGCCAGCGCCGGCACCAGAAACGCCGTACGAAATCCATACCGCTGCATCAGATACACAATCAGCGGCGGTGCAATCGTCGCCCCAATCATGCTTCCGCTATTGAAGATCCCCACCGCCAGCGTTCGTTCCTTCTGCCCAAACAGCCGCGTCACCGTCTTCATCCCACCCGAGTAGTTCCAGCACTCGCCCGTCCCCATCCAGAAACGCGTCACCCCAAACTGCACCCCCGTCCGCGCAAACACCTGCGCCCCCGTCGCCGTCGACCACCACAGCACCGCCACCGACAGTCCCAGCCGAGCACCCCACCGGTCCGTCAGGTACCCCATCGGAAACTCACCCGACATCATCCCAAACTGCAGCGCAGAAACAATCCGCCCATACTCCGCATTCGATAGATGAAACGCCGCCCGCAGCACCGGAGCCAGCACCGACAGCGTCTGCCGGTCCACAAAATTAATCACCGTAATCAGAAAAATCAGACTCAGCACCACCCAGCGCCGTCGATTATCCGTGGCCGGAGCAGCCATGCTCATCGTCCCCGCGCCAGCCCCACTCACCTCGCCCCGCACATCCATCGGCTCATCCATCGTCTCTGGCAATCAGGCCCCCGCAACCTTCTGGCTTGCAAACAAACGCCCCCGCGCCAGCCTGCAAGCCAGAAATCCTACCGAACGCACATCCGGTCCCGCAACGCACGCAATCCAGCACCACACCTACCCCCGCATACTACGCGCCTCATACCATGGTCGAGCCGACTGCAACACCCGGTTCACCTCCTGTACATTCCGCGCGCCCTGCGTATCCAGCCACTCCTCCAGCGCCGCAGCGCCCTTCGCCACATACACCGGAACTCCATCCTGCCACGTCGCCCGGCCACCCAGTACACCGTGGAACTCCACGCCGCTCTCGACCGCCAACTCCAGCGTCTCTACAAATACCGCGCTCGTCACTCCCGCCGACAGGTACACAATCGGCTTGTCCGTCAGCGCCGCAGCCTTGCGGAACAACGCCTTCGCCTCATCCCGCGAGTACGCCTCCGTACCCCCGAACGCCTTCGTCCCCGACACATACGCCATCTGGATCGGAGCCTCTACCTTCAGCACATCCGCTCCATACCTGTCCTTGCTGAACTCTTCCATGCAGTAGTTCACAATCTCCGGCTTCCGTCGCGCATACGCCAGCCCTGCTTCATCTTCGCCATGCACGTCATACCCCAGAAACTCCAGGAAATAAGGCATATCCACCCCACGACACTCCGCCCCAATCCGTTCCACCCACGCCTTCTTCTGCTCGTTCACCCAGTTATCTTCAAACGGCGTGTAATACACCAACACCTTGATGCAGTCCGCACCCGCCTCCTTCAATCGCAGCACCGACCACCCCTCCGTCAGCGAAGGCAGCTTCGTCGGCCCGCTCACATCGTAGCCCGACTTCTCATACGCCAGCAGCAGCCCCTTGCCGTTGATATTCTTCGTCGCCGGCAGCCCAAACTCCACATCCAGCAAAATCGCCGAAGCATGCTTCGTCAACGACCCCGCCACCAGCCGCTTGAACTCCACCATCATCTCCGCCGGTGGCTCCGCTACACCCAGCTCCCGCGCCAGCATCTTCTTCAGCAGTCCACGCTGATCCATCGCCGCAGCCGCAATCACGCCGCGCGCATCCGATACCGCCTGCAATCCAGCCATCTTTCCCGGGGTCAATTGAATCGCCATGCCACGCTCCCATTCGTTTTTGTCCAACTCCCACAGCCCAGGCCGCGGAGAAACGCCCAAAACCCAGCATCCGAACCGCAACGCCATCAGTTTTTTCGTCGCAGCCACTATAGAGAGAGCCCAATTCGAAAGTCAATCTATTACGAATGATTAGAATCAATTCTTCTTGCCGCCAGCCACCACAACGGAGTAACCTTCTCCCCGAAACGCTCCACCCACTCCCGCAACCCCAAAGGAGATTCCCCCAACATGACCCACCCCATCACCTCCCGCCGCCAGTTCCTCAC
>DAICZO010000516.1 GCA_027311125.1 Acidobacteriaceae bacterium | reverse complement strand
CTGTACGAATCGCAAGGCCAGCCTGATGCTGCGAAGAAGATCTATGCTGCCCTGAAGGACAAAGATGCGAAGGGCGCCGCCGGAACATTGGCTGCACAGAAGCTGAACCCGGCAGCGGCTTCCGGTCCTCAGGTTCAGTAGTCCCGCTTCAAAAGACGGCACAGTTAGCAGTATGCAAACTCAAAGTGCCGATCTGTAAGTGCCCCATTGAAGTGCAACACGCACGGCCCAGAGTTGATCTCTGGGCCGTGCGTCTTTGCGTATGATCCGCCCGCTGATTCCAAGCTCGTTAGTGCAGGTGTTCGTCGTCGTGGTGGATTGTGGCGTGTGTGCTGATGTGGCTGGCATGCAGCACGGCCTCAGATTCGTTGCGAAGCCGACTGATCGTTGTCCACTGGTCTTTGGCGCGGGGTTCAGGTATCCAGGTGGGCAGAGACATGCGGAGATATTCAGAGAGCGCCTGCGCATGTGACTCATACAGTGCACGGATGGTGTGGAGCCGCTGGGCCGAGGCGGGATCGCCACAGATTCGAATGCTGATATCGCCAAGAGCCTCGCACAGGCGCGCAAACTCTTCCGGGGGCAGGCGGTCCTGACCGTTCTGCATGTGCCAGGCCTCGGCCTGCTCCAGATGGAAGACGTGGCCGAGGTCGATGAGCGCGTGCCGCGCCATGGCAAAGGTAAGCTGTGCCTGACGCGCAGGGGTGCCTTCCACGATGGAGATAAGTAGGGCGCAGGTATCGAGGATGGCTACCAGCGCAGCCAGCCAACTCTGGTTGTCATGCTGGGAGCGGTAGTAGCACAAAATCGGGTAAGAGATGTGGGACTCAAGAATCTCCGCGGACCAGCGCTCCCACTCCGAGAGCAGCTTGCTGAGTGCATCCTGGCCGCCCTCGAACCCGTGGCGGCGGAGGAGCTCAGTTGCGGTTGGAGGCGAACCTGCCCGGGCGTCAAGCAGGGCAATACTGACCTCGCGGCGGGAAAAAGCCTGATAGAGGACCGGGACGTAACCAATGACGAGTGCCACAAAGCCGAGGCCAACGCCGGACTCAAAGATGATGAGAGCCCGCGCAGGCAAGGCGCGGGGCACCACGTCGCCAAGACCCAGTGTGAACAGCGTGGTGCCGCTAACGTAGAGATCGGTGGCGAAGCGTCCGAGCAGTGCGGTGCCGGGTGCGACCAGGGTGTCGTTGAAGGGAGATCCCATCGCGTAAAAGAAGAGTGCGAACCCGACCACCAGCAGGATGGCCCATACGATGAGCAGTAACAGCAGTGAGATAGGGCCGTAGATACTGAAGAGTTGTTCGCGCAGCCGCTTGCCACTCACATGCGGAACGATGGCCGACCACGGGTTCCACGTCGCGAGATAGAAGAGACGGGTAATGCGAAAGCGACCGGTAGGACGGCGAGGCAGGATGGTGGTCTGAAAGGCGTCCAGCGCGACGCTGAGGCAGCAGACGATTCCGGCGAGGAGTGCGGCGAAGTGCATCGAAGGATCCTTGTAGGAAAGTGCTGGGGTGTAGCAGTAACTTTAACAGAGCGCTGGGGTCTGATAGATAAGATGATGTAACTTCAGCTATATCCGATGATGGAGTGGTCGGTCAGGACTCGTGGACGGACCATTTTATGGCTCGCTTACTGTGCCAAATAACACAGTATTGATTCGACATGCGGGCTAGATTTAGTTAAATTGAACTCATCTTTGACTGCAGCACGGTATTCCTGAACACATGGCATAGCCCAGAGGATGCAGCGTTACAAGGAGCCGTTATGCAACGTGTGCTGGTAGTCGACGATGAATATCTGGTCGCAGATACGCTCACGCTGGTGTTCACAAAGAGTGGTTTTGATGCGCGCACGGCGTACTCCGCCGATCGTGCACTGGAGATGGCGCGGGAGATAGAGCCACATCTTCTGCTTTGCGATATTACGATGCCGGGCAAGGATGGGCATGCGCTGGTGGACGAGATCAGCCGTGAGTTTCCTGCCTGCCGGATCATCGTGCTGACTGGCTTCTACTCTAATTTGCATGGCGTTCGGGAGCAGGCCAAGCGGCTGCCTCGACCGGTGAGCGTGATGACCAAGCCTTGCCAGCCGGATGAACTGTTGCGGGAAGCCGCAGCTATGTTGGCCCGAGCTTAGAGGTTAGCCACGATGCAGGATCTGGCGCGCGTAGTCACCGTTGCGGGCTTGGTGCTGCTCGCCGTGGGGCTGATGCTATTCGGCGCGGATCGGCTGCATCTGCCGTTGGGGCGGCTTCCGGGAGACTTGTCGTGGCG
>DAICZO010000511.1 GCA_027311125.1 Acidobacteriaceae bacterium | reverse complement strand
GGGTTAACTGGGACGGATTTCGGTTGGACTGCAGGCCATATTGCCGGAGGTTGCTGCTGCTGTGTGCATAAACCTATCGCGGTGTGGGAAAGCGTCTATGTGAGGCTGGTTGTTGAGGTTGCGTGTGTGTTGCGACTTGGGTTGCGTGGGCAGAGAATAGAAACATTATGGCATCATTTGGACACCTTACCGCGATCGAGGGAATGCCCGCGTCGCTGCACATTGAAGTAGCCGTTCTGGGAGCGATGCTGTTGGACGGCGTTGCGGTGGTGGACGCTACGGCGAAGCTGCGGGCAGAGGATTTTTCTCTGGACTCGCATCAGCGGATCTATCGCTGCATTCTGGACCTGATGGCGCTGGGTCGCGGCGTGGACTCGCTGACGGTGCAGGAAGAGTTGATGCGGCGGAAGGAGTTGGACTCGATTGGCGGGCCGCCGTACCTGGCATCGCTGACGGAGGGGATTCCGCGGAACTTCAATATCGAGAGCTATGTCCGGATTGTGAAGGACAAGAGCTTGCTGCGGCAGTTGATGGGGATCTTCCAGGATGGTGTGGTGCGGGCTTCGGATCAGGGGGAAGACGCGATCCAGGTGTTGGGGGATGTGGAAGCCAAGCTGGCCGATGTGGCGGATAGCGCGATTCAGGGCGGGTTTTCGAGCATTGGGGATATTGTTCAGGACTCGTTTGGGTCGATTGACAAGCTGTATGAGCAGGGCCGTGAGGTTACGGGGCTGGAGACGTTTTACATTGAGTTTGACCGGATGACGAGCGGGTTGCAGGAGAGCGAGTTGATTATTATCGCGGCTCGACCTTCGATGGGGAAGACGGCCTGGGCGATCAACATTGCGGAGAATGCGGCGGTGCGCGGGGGCAAGGTGGTGGCGGTGTTCTCGCTGGAGATGAGCAAAGCGAGTTTGCTGCGGAGAATGCTGGCCTCGCAGGCGATGGTGAACTCGAAGGCGATCCAGACGGGGATGCTGCTGCGGGATGACCGGACGAAGCTGGTGCAGGGGTTGGAGCGGCTGATGGAGTCGAAGATGTATATCGACGACACGCCGGGGATTACGCTGGCGGAGATGCGGGCGAAGGCGCGGCGGTTGAAGCAGCAGATGGGATCGCTGGATTTGATCGTGATCGATTATCTGCAGTTGATGACGGGTGCGAATACGGGTGGGAAGGGGTTTGAGAACCGGACGCAGGAGGTGTCGGCGATCTCGCGGGGGCTGAAGGCGCTGGCGAAGGAGATGCGGGTTCCGGTGGTGGCACTGAGCCAGCTATCGCGTGCGAGCGAGCAGCGTGGCGGGGACAAGAAGCCGCTGTTGAGCGATCTGCGCGAGTCGGGCTCGATCGAGCAGGATGCCGACGTGGTGTGCTTTATCCATCGCGAGGAGTACTACGATCGCGAGAATGAGGATTTGAAGGGCAAGGCGGAGATCATTATTGCGAAGCAGAGAAACGGGCCGACGGGAACGGTGCCGTTGGCGTATCTGTCGGACTTTACGCGGTTTGAGAATCTGGCTCCGGGTGGTGGGGATTCAGGCGGGTATTAGGGTGCTGGTGGCCTGAGTTATTTGGACCCCGCGGTGGTGGGGAACAGGATGTCGAGGCTTTTGCCTGCGTTGGGTGGCATGAGCATGCCGTGGGTGGCGATGTTGGCGAGGTGGATGAGGTTGGGTGGCCAGAGGGGGTCTGCTGCGGCGATGGCGGTGAGGTTGGCGTCGGCGTTGTTGGTGCCGTTGGC
>DAICZO010000213.1 GCA_027311125.1 Acidobacteriaceae bacterium | reverse complement strand
GCCGAGCTGTAGGTGGACTTTGAACGCTGGGGTGGCATCGGAGCGAGCTGGCGAGGCGAGATATTCGTGGAGGAGACGCTCGGCGAGTTCGGGCGAGCGGTTGGCACTGGTGAGGATGCTGGCTGCATCGACGAGAGCATCGTCTTTGACGGGGTCGGCCGCGATGGCGGACTTGATGGTGGCGACAGCCAGATCAGGATTGTCGTGACGCTGGTAGAAGCTGGCGAGGTCGATGTACGCTTCGGGGGATCGGGAGGCGTTGACTGCAGCTTTGAACTCGGACTCTGCGGTGACGGAGTCTTTCTTCTTGAGCGCGATGAGTGCACGCAGACGGTGGGCCTGAGCGGGGAAGCGAGGCTGGATACGTGCGGCGAGTGCCTCGGCTTTGTCCACGCCGCCGCCGACGATGCCGGGAGCGCCGATGTAAAACTCGCCGAGATCGCTGGCTGCGTGGATGTTGTTGGGGTCTGCGGCGACGGCCTGCTCAAACTCCGACCTGACTTTTTTGGCAAGACCGAGTGCCGTGAACGGACCAGCATGGGAGGCTTTGAGCCCGTAGGCACGTCCGAGCCAGAGGTGGTTGGCGCTGTCGTTGGGAGCATTGGCAACTGCGAGTTCACACTCGTGAATGGAGGGATCGGCGAGGTCCTGGGCGTAGAAGCTGCGACAGAGGAGTTGATGGGCCTGGGCGTTGCCGGGCTGGCTGGCAAGGATGGTCTGGAGCTGCGCTGTTGCTTCGTCTACTCGGCCATGCTGGAGAGCTTCGTTCGCCTGCGAGAGGCTGGACGCTTTGCTGGCCAGAGGCGCGCAGAGCAGGATAGCGAGGAGACAAATGTTGGTGCAATGTGCCCGAGTGAGCATAACTACTCGATGATCTTTACGGCGAGGCCGTTGGTTAGATCGCGATTGCCGATGGCGTTGACTGCGACGGTGTCCTTCTCCGTAAGTCCACCTGTGATCTCGACCCGGGTGAGGTTGAAGACGCCAACCTGTACGGGGGTGCGGACGAGTTTGTTATCGATGACGCGGAAGACATAGTCGTTTGCGCCTTCAGTGTGGAGGGCCTCGCGGGGGATACTGAGGACGTTGAAGCGCTGCGAGGTGGTGACCGTCACGGTTACGTTGGTGTTGGGTAAGAGGTCGCCGTGTGCGTCGTCCACGGTGATGATGGCCTCTCCGACGTTGCGCGTTCCGTAGGTGATGACAGTGGTCGGGGCCAGTTCGATGTGTCCGTGCCAGGTCTGGTTGGGCTTGGCGTCCCAGACGATTTTGACGGCCTGGCCGGGGGAGAGCTTGCCGATCTCGGGTTCGTCGAAGTAGGCACGGACACGGATACGGTTGAGGTCGGCGACGTCGAGTAGGTCTTCGCCTGCGGGCACAAAGTCATACTGCGATACGGGCACAGAGTAGACGGTTCCGGAGATAGGGGAGCGAATGACCGCGCTATCGTAGTTCTTCTGTGCTGCAGCCAAGGTTGCCTGGGCATCCGCGAGTTGGGCGAGAGCGCGGGCTTGTTCCGCATTACTGTAGCGGAGGGTGCTGCGTTGCTGGGTGTTGAGCAGGGTGGTTTGGGCGACGGTGAGACGTTGTGTGGCTGACGCTACCTCACTGGCGGACGCGGCTCCTTTGGATTGGAGTTGCTTGAGCGCGGCGAGTTCTGCCTGGGCCTGGTCGACCTGTAGCTGAGCGCGGCTCAGGTCAAGTGAGAGGGCGAGGCGCTCTTCCTGGGTGCCGTTGTGGGCGATGGCATCGGAGTTGGCCTGGGCCGCACGAAGGGCTGAAGTCGCAGTAGCAAGGCGAGCTTGCGCATCGGCAGCATCCATCTGAACCAGCAGATCGCCTGCTTTGACTTTCTCTCCGACGTCGACGTAGAGCTTTTCTACGATGCCGGGGGTTGTGGTGTGCGCCTGAAACTCTTCTACTGGCTCAATCTTTCCGTTGGTTGAGACGGAGCTGACCAGATTCTGATGATTGACCGTGGCTACACGGACTTCTGCGGTGTCTTTGGTAAACGACTTGACCGCAAGAACGATCAGGACGATGACGCCAACCAGAATAGCTACTTGCACCACAGGGGTAATTCGGCGTTTTGTCTCTGTCGTCGGCATCTATTTGAGATTCAGTATATAAGACGCTTCAGGCATGAAAACGAAGCAAGAGATTTGAGATCAGCGGCAAGCGACGGTGAGTACCGCCCAATGCGCGAGGCTGAGGGCCATTTCCACGTTACATTCCTGTCACGAGTGGGGAGTTGTGGGGGCTGAATCAGACCTTCGGATATCGGCGAGTTCGAGATCCGGACCGGGGAAGCGGGGGTTGTTTTTTTCGCGCAGGCGAAAGGCTATGTCTACGTTGACCCCGGGTTGTAGTCCGAGATAGGCGCAACGGGTGGGCCAGTGGGTATGGCGGGTCCAGCCGATGGCGTTCATGGTTGTTGAGCTACCCGATTGCTGCAGCGTGAGACTGATGTGTTTTTCCTTGATGAGGCGTATGGGGATGGTGAGGGTCAGGTTGCGAGCTACCAGGAGGGGCTCTGGATTACCGAGGCCGAAGGGGGCGCAGCGGTTGAGCCACTCCAGAAAGGCGGGAGTTAGGTAGTCCAGGGTGACGGTGAGGTCGCAGTGCAGAGGGGGGGTGAGGATGGGTCCGGTGAGGAGCGATGTGCCGAGGGTCTGCATGCGGGTGCGTAGTAGAGGCAGGTTCTGGATGGGCAGGGAGAAGCCGACGGCGTGGGCGTGGCCTCCGAAGCGGGTGAAGACAGGAGTTGGGTCTTCGGGGGACTGGTGAACGGCGGTGAGGGCGTCGAGCAGGTGGAAGCCAGGGATGGAGCGGCCGGAGCCGTGAGCCTCGCCGTCCTGATGGGTGAGGATGAGGGCGGGACGAGTGGTGCGATCTACGACGCGCGAGGCGAGGATGCCGAGGACGCCGCGGTGCCAATCGGGGTCGTCGAGGATGATGCACTCGGCAGGGAAGCCGTGGTTGCTGGTGAGGAGTTCGGCTAGTTGGGCCTCGATGGCGGTGAGGGCTTGGGCCTCGGTGGCGCGACGGTCGTTGTTGAGGGCGTCGAGCTTCTTGGCCAAGGTCAGAGCGCGGACGGGGTCTTTTGTGAGGAAGAGCTCGACTACTTCGCTGGCGATGTCCATGCGTCCGGCGGCGTTGATGCGAGGGGCGATGCGGAAACCTACTTCGGTGGCGGTGGGGACTCTATTGAAGGGGATTTCGGCGACCTGCATGAGGGCGCGCAGGCCGGGTTGGACGGGGTTGCGGAGTTCGCGCAGGCCAAGGGCGACGATGGCGCGGTTCTCGCCTTCGAGCGGGACGGAGTCGGCTACGGT
>DAICZO010000503.1 GCA_027311125.1 Acidobacteriaceae bacterium | reverse complement strand
GGTTGGGAGGATGGAGCGGCGCGGGGACGCGGTTGGCGTTAGACTTAAGGAGAGAAGCTGAGGAGTGCGGCGCAGTTGGCTGCGGAGGATAGACGACGTGAAGCGGATAGGTCTGGTAGTTGGATTGATGGTGGTGGGGATTTCGCTGATGCTGTGGGCGGGCTGGCATAACCTGCGGGAGCGGCGGTTGGCGATGCAGAAGGCCGAGGAGAACCATGTGGTGCTGGTTCCGGACAAGGGCGGGGATGCGGGCGCGGCGAGCAGCGATGGGCAAGAGCAGCCGAAGTTGCGGGGCAAGCTGGCTCCGGGCTTTACGCTGGTGACGCTGGAGGGGAAGAAGGTTTCGCTGAGCGACTATAAGGGGCGGCCGGTGCTGGTGAACTTCTGGGCGACGTGGTGTGCGCCTTGCAAGATCGAGATGCCGTGGTTTGAGCAGCTGCGGACGCAGTATGCGGGGCAGGGATTCGAGATTCTGGGGGTGGTGGACGACTCGGATGCGGGCAAGGACGTGATTACGAAGGTGACGCAGAAGACAGGGGTAACGTATCCGATTCTGCTGTCGGACAGCAAGGTGGGGGCGGCGTATGGTGGGCTGGATTATCTGCCGATGTCGTTCTATGTGGATAAGAACGGGGTGGTGGTGGAGGAGACGGCGGGTCTGGGATCGAAGGACGAGATCGAGGCCAACATCAAGAAGACGATTGCCGCGGGCGGTAGCGGTGCGGGCAAGACGGTAGCAGGTGGCCTGTGAGAGGGTTTGGGCTGGCGTTGACGATGTGGATGGCTAGTGCGGGCGCGTTGCTGGCGCAGCAGGTGGGGGAGTTCAACGCTCCTGCGAAGGCGAAGGGCTACGTGGTGTATGCGGCGGAGCAGCAGGCGGTGGCGGCAGGGAAGCCGGGGATGCTGGAGCTGCGCTTTCAGGTGGCGGACGGGTTCCATGTGAACTCGCATACGCCGAAGTCGGAGTTGTTGATTGCGACGCAGGTGACGTTGCAGCCGGCGGAGGGCGTGAAGGCGGGTGCGCTGGTGTATCCGGCGGGAACGGCGTATAGCTTCAGCTTTGATCCGAAGGACAAGCTGGATGTGTACTCGGGCGTGTTTACGGTGAAGGTGCCGGTGGTGGCGACGGCGGGTGCGCACACGGTGGATGGAAGTCTGCGGTACCAGGCGTGCGATCATGCGGCGTGTTATCCGCCGAAGACGCTGCCGGTGCAGTTGGTGTTTATGGCGAAGTAGGCCGGGGTGACGAGTGATGTTCGGCAGCGGAGGAGAGGGTACGCTGCGGAGATTGTCACAGGTGGTCGCGTGATGGAATGAAGAACGACTTGAGATTGGAGCGAATAGTACCAGCATGGAAGAATTTAGAAGGCTGACACGGCTGCCGGCGTATGTGTTCAACATAACGAGTGAGTTGAAGGCGGCGGCACGGAAGCGTGGCGAGGATATTGTCGACTTTGGGATGGGGAACCCGGATGGTGCGACTCCGAAGCACATTGTCGACAAGCTGATTGAGGCAGTGCAGCGGACGGTGACGCACCGGTACTCGCTATCGCGCGGGATACCGCGGCTGCGGAAGGCAATTTGTAACTGGTATGGATCGCGGTATGGGGTGGAGCTTGATGCGGAGACCGAGGCGATTGTGACGATCGGGTCGAAGGAGGGTATTGCGCATCTGTGCCTGGCGATGCTGGACGATGAGGACACGGTGGCGGTGCCGAATCCGAGCTATCCGATCCATATTTTTGGGCCGGTGATTGCGGGGTCGAAGATCCAGAGTATTGCGCTGGATGGTACGGACGAGGCGGCGTTGCTGGCCAAGCTGGAGTATGAGTTGCCGCGGATGCAGCCGCGTCCGAAGATGCTGATTTTGAATTTTCCTGCGAACCCGACGGCGCAGTGCGTGGAGTTGAGTTTTTTTGAGCGGCTGGTTCCGCTGTGCAAGGAGCTGGGAATTTATTTGATTCACGACCTGGCGTATGCGGATTTGACGTTTGATGGGTACAAGGCCCCGAGCGTGATGCAGGTGCCGGGCGCGAAGGATATTGCGGTGGAGTTCTTTACGCTGTCGAAGAGCTACAACATGCCGGGATGGCGTGTGGGCTTTATGGTGGGGAACAAGAAGCTGGTGGCGGCGTTGTCGCGGATCAAGAGCTACTTTGACTATGGGACGTTTACGCCGATCCAGGTGGCCTCGATTGCTGCGCTGGAGGGGCCACAAGAGTGTGTAGCGGAGATCTGCTCGATCTACAAGAGCCGTCGGGATGTGCTGGTGCCGGGGCTGAACAAGCTGGGCTGGCCGGTGGAGTTGCCGAAGGCTACGATGTTTGCGTGGGCACGGATTCCGGAGCAGTATCGTGGGCTGGGATCGGTGGAGTTCTCGAAGAAGCTGCTGCTGGAGGCGAAGGTGGCGGTGAGTCCGGGGATTGGGTTTGGTGAGCATGGCGACGGGCATGTGCGGTTCTCTTTGATCGAGAATGAGGAGCGGACACGGCAGGCGCTGCGCGGGATCAAACAGATGTTCAAGAACGGTTAGGCTGACGACTGATGGGGACGAGGATTGGACTGATGTTTCGGGTGTAAGCTGACGTCTGGTACGGAGCAGCGTCGAAGCAGTATGGAGTTTTTGAGGTAGGGCCATGAAGGTTTTCCGGGCCATGCGAGATGGCTGGAGTGCTGGAGGCGTGGGCCGGAGTTTCGGCTTGTGCTTGAGCTTGCTGGTGTGGCTGACGGGGTGCGGCGCGGGTGTCTTTCGGACGGCGGTTCCACCTGTGCCTGCGGGGCCTGCTCCGGTGGCGACGCAGGGCGGGTCGGTGACGGTGTCGCCGCAGTATGCCGCGGTGGGTCCGGGTGGGATGACACAGTTCCACGCGGCGGTGACGGGTGGTGGGAGTGTGGTGTGGCAGGTGAATGGAGTCGCGGGTGGGAGTGCGACGCTGGGTACGGTGGATGCGAGTGGAAACTATACGGCTCCAGCCCAGGTGACGCAGGCGCAGAACGTGGTGGTGACTGCGGCGCTGAGCGGGTCGGCGCAGACGAACTTTGCGACGGCGGTGGTGTCGGTTCTGGCGGGTGGGGTGGTGAGTACGACGGCGAATCCGCAGGTTGCGAGCTACTCGATTTATCTGCCTGCTCCGGGGCAGGTGTATGTGGAGTTTGGGGACACGGTGGCGTATGGACTGCCGACGTGGGAGCAGGCGACGCCTTCTCCGAACGGCGGACAGGTGACGGTGCTGGTGGCGGGGATGCGCGCGAACACGGCGTATCACATGCGGGCGCGGGTGATGCTGAACGATGGCGCGACATACGCGGATGGCGACCAGACCTTTACAACCGGGACGCCTCCGGTGAGTGCGGCGGTGGTGACGACATCGGCGGCGGGAATCGCTCCGCAGCCGGGGGTGGAGATGTTCGACACGCTGCGGCCGTTTGAGGTGGCGCAGGCGTTTGCAACGGACCTGAGCGGGAATGTGATCTGGACGTACAGCCACTCGGACGGGACGAACGAAGACCTGGTGCAGCCGGTGAAGCTGCTACCGAATGGACATATGCTGGTGCAGCTTTCGTATGCGTCTTCTATCCCGGTGCAGAAGAACAGTATTGTGCTGCCGGGGACGCTGGATGAGGTACGCGAGGTGGACCTGGCGGGGACCACGATCCAATCGGTGACGCAGGCGCAGGTGGCGAGTGCACTGGCGGCGCAGGGGTACACGCTGGAGTTGGGGAGTCTGCACCATGATGTGCTGTCGCTGCCGAACGGGCATCTGCTGCTGTTGTTTTCGGTGAATAAGAGCTTTGACAATCTGCCGGGATATCCGGGGACGACGAATGTGCTGGGGGATGTGCTGGTGGATCTGGACCAGAACATGAAGCCGGACTGGGTGTGGAATTCGTTTGACCATCTGGATGTTAATCGTCATCCGTTCCAGTTTCCGGATTGGACGCACTCGAATGCGTTGCTGTACTCGAAGGACGACCACAATATTCTGCTGTCGGTTCGGCATCAGAACTGGATATTGAAGATTGATTTTGAGGATGGAAAAGGGTAGGGCAACGTGCTGTGGCGGTTGGGGGAGGGTGGCGACTTCACGCTGGAGAATGGGGTTGATCCGACGGACTGGTTCTATGCGCAGCATGGGCCTAGCTACTTCAGCAGCAATACGACTGGGGTGTTTACGCTGGGGGTGATGGATAACGGCGATGACCGGATGTTTCCGACGGGGGTGCTGTGCGGTGTGGGTGGGGCGGCACCGTGCAAATATTCGACTGCGATGGCGCTGCAGGTGGATGAAGGGACGCGGACGGCGACGCTGGTGAGGCACTATGTTCCGCCGGTCTCGATGTACAGCTTCTTTGGCGGGAATGTGGACCTGCTGGCGAATGGCGATCTGCAGACGGATTTTTGCGCGGTTACGACTGGTTCGGTGGTGCAGGAGTTGCGTGGGCCGGATAATTCGCTACAGGTGGTGTGGCAGGCGGTGACGAAGGGGACGAACCAGTATCGCGCGAAGCGGATGCCGAGCTTGTATCCGGGAGTGCAGTGGTAAGGGTGTTGGCTGCAAACAGCAAGGGCGAGTGTCGAGACACTCGCCCTGCCTGTTTGCAATGAGGTTGGTGGCTTAGAGTTCGAGCCGGGAGTCGTCGATGGCGAGGCGGACGTTGCCGTCGGACTTGGCGAGGCGGCGTACTGCTTCCATCTTGTCGACGTTGGCTTTGAGCATAACGACGGCGATGGGGATGGATTTGCCAGCGGACTTGATGGTGCGGATGGCGGTATCGCGGTCGATGTTGCAGACCATCATGAGGACACGGATGCCACGCTCGACGAGTTTGGCGTTCTTCATGTGAACGTTGACCATGAGGCTGTCGTAGACGTAGCCGAGTCGGGTCATGGCGCCGGTGGTGATCATGTTGAGGATCATCTTCTGGGCGGTGGAGGCCTTCATGCGGGTAGAGCCGGAGATGACCTCGGGGCCGACTTCGGCGACGATGGTGGTGTCTGAGACCTCAGCGAGGGCTGTGTTGTAGTTGCAGGTGACGGCGGCGGTTTTGGCACCGCGTGCGCGTGCGTACTCGACCGCGCCGACGACGTAGGGAGTGCGTCCGCTGGCGGAGACTCCGATGACGATGTCTTTGCGGGTGGGTCTGCGGCGTGCGATGTCGCGCTGTCCGATTTCGGGGGAGTCTTCGTTGACGTCGGAGGCGGAGGCGAGGGCCTTGGGTCCGCCGGCCATGATGTACTGGACCTGTGCGGGCAGGGTGGAGAAGGTGGGCGGGCACTCGGAAGCGTCGAGCGAGGAGATGCGTCCGCTGGAGCCTGCGCCGACGTAGATGAGTCGGCCACCATCGCGGAGGGAGCGGGCGACGGTATCGATGACGATGGCTATTTCGGGCAGCGCTTTTTTGACGGCGGCGGCGATTTTAGCGTCTTCGTGATTGATGATGCGGGCGATTTCGAGTGCCGATTTGGTGTCGAGATCTTCCGAGGCGGAGTTGACCGTCTCGGTGGTGAGATGTTGAAGGTCAGCCGGGCCGTGGCTGGCGGATTTTTGTGGTGGGAGCTGCTCGAGCATGGTGAGGGTAGCCATAATGTTTCCTAATGCAAAGCTGTGCCAATTCTAGCCCTAACGGTTCGTGGATGCACGCGGAATCATTGGGCCTGAACCGTGGGCAACAGATGCTGGCACAGATAGCCTATGGGTTGGACGCACGCGAGAGCAAGGTGTGATACGGGAGGGATGGGGAGGCTGGTTGTAGAATCGAACTCAGGACCATGGCGGGACAGGTGGGTTGGCCTGCGGCGTGGGGGAGTTTTTTGTGCTGGGCGGTTGGCAAGCAGTCGGGTGATGCGTCTATATGATTGGATGGGGACAGCGCGAGCGTGAGTAACGACAGGAACGACAGCGGGATGCAGGACGGGATTGACGGGCAGGCCGTGAGCGAACCGGTGGCTGTTGCGCCTGTGTCTTTAGCGCAGGGTGCGCCGGAGAGTGGTGGGGCAGGGCCGGTACGGGCGAGCGGGGTGCACTCGTGGGTGCGGGACATGGTGATTTCGGTGGTGGTTTCGGCGTTCATCATTATTTTTCTGTACCAGCCGGTGCGGGTGGAAGGTACGAGCATGCTGCCGGTGTTGGAGGATCAGGACCGTTTGTTCATCAACAAGATGGCGTATCGGGTGGGAGAGATTCATCGTGGGGATGTAGTGGTGTTTCTGTATCCGCACGACCATACGAAGAGCTACATCAAGCGGGTGATTGCGCTGCCGGGAGACGACCTGCGGATCGACCATGGACGGGTGTATGTGAACGGAACGGCGGTGGAGGAGAAGTATGTGCCGCTGCGGTTTGAGGATGACCGGTCGGCTCCGGAGATGGTGATTCCAGCGAATGATTATTTTGTGATGGGAGATCATCGATCGATCTCAAGCGACAGCCGGGACTTTGGGCCGGTGGAGCGGAGCCTGATTTATGGGAAGGCAGCGTTTGTGTATTGGCCGATGGACCAGGCGGGAGTGGTGCGGTAGGGCATGGAGTAGAGCAGGGAGTAGGGAATAGGGAGTAGGGAGTAGAAGGCAAAAGGCATGCCGCGCTAGGTGATCGCGCGGCATACCTTTTTATGGAGTGGGGTTAGGCTGCGGAGTTGAGGACGATCTGGGCGAAGCTGACGGGGTCGAGGCTGGCACCGCCGACGAGAGCTCCGTCGATATCGTTGAGGGAGCAGAGGGCTGCTGCGTTGTCTGGCTTGACGGAGCCTCCGTAGAGGATGCGGGTGCTGGCGGCGAGGTGGTGGCCGAGGGCTGCGGCGATTTCAGCGCGGATGAATTTGTGGGCTTCTTCGGCCATCTCGGGAGTGGCGGTGAGGCCGGTGCCGATGGCCCAGACGGGCTCGTAAGCGATGACGAGGGGGGTGGCTGCGGCTGGGTCGATGCCTTCGAGGGCGATGGAGAGCTGGAGCTTGAGGACGTCGTTGGTGAGACCCTCTTCGCGCTCTTTGCGGTGCTCGCCGACGCAGACGATGGGGACGATTCCGTGGGCGAGGGCAGCCTTGAGCTTGAGGTTGACG